>DAOUUD010000122.1 GCA_030668345.1 Candidatus Cloacimonadota bacterium
ATCGAGGGAGCAGATGTAGGTTACAATCATCACACAACTGCATTTTTTGGTTATCTGGGAACAAATTACATCAGCAATGGAACAGCAAATGGAATTCATAACATAATAGGTGTGGGAGACACTTTCACATCCGGAGATAATTTTGCCTATCAATTTGATGAAGATCCGGATTATATGGTAGATGTTCTCACCGCAGATGAAGGAATCCTTTATTTTACCTGTCAGAATGAAATTGGACGTTCGGTGTATTATGATGAAGGCTCATATCGAGTTATCTGTACTTCGTCTATCTTTGGAGCTATGGCAGATGCTGATGGAACAAATACAAAAGCAGACTTGATGGCACGCTATTTTTCTTATCTTTCCAATGATCCTGATCCGCACATCTGGTCTTCTACAGATGAACTGAATTTTGGGACTCAATTTCTAAACTACCCGGCAACTATGACCTTAAATATTCGGAATTTAGGTTATGTTGACTTAAATGTTTCTTCAGTAGAAATTATTGGGAATGGATTTACTTACACTGGAGCAACTACATTTGATCTGGGTTGGGGAGAACAAACAGAACTTGAAATAACATTTACATCCGGAAATATCGGGACATTCAATGCTACATTATCTATCCAGAGCAATGACCCGGAACTGAGTCCATTGTTGATAAACCTGAATGGTGAATGTATTTCTCCTCCTGATATTGAATTATCTGCCGATTTTTTCATTGTAGAACTTGAACCGGGTTCTATAGGTGAAGAAACATTAACGCTCTGCAATGTTGGAGAAAGTGACCTTTCCTACGTGATCAATCTTAATGATCTATCATTCCCAGCAGAGGGATCGGGCGGTCCGGATGATTATGGTCATCTTTGGATAGACAGCAATGAACCGGATGGACCTGTTTACAATTGGCGTGATATTTCTATGTTAGGAACGCTTGTAACTTTTACGCATAATGATGTGGGAACAGAATTAATGCCGATCGGTTTTAACTTCAATTTCTATGGCTCAAATTATTCTGAATTCCGGATCAATCCAAATGGTTGGATAGGTTTTGGAGATGATTGGACAGATTACCATAATTACGAACTTCCTCGATTGAATGCTCCTCGTCCTGCTATTTTTGGTTTCTGGGATGACCTCGATCCGCTTCAAGGTGGAGATGTATATTATCACAGCGCTCCCGATAGTTTAATCGTCTGGTTTGATAATGTTATTCATTATCCCGGGATATATACCGGGACTTATGATTTTCAGATGATTCTTTACGCAAACGGACATATTTTATTCCAATATCGCCAGGTCAGCGGAGACCTCGATACTGCTACCATTGGAATTCAGAACGAAGATGCGAGTGATGCTCTTCAAGTAGTTTATGATGCTCTGTATGTTGAAAATGAATTGGCTGTTCTTTTTTACTCTGGTCCAACCTGGTTGGAAATCAATAATTGTGCTGGCATGATTCCAGCAGGTTCTTTTGATGATATTATATTCTCTTTTGATGCAACTGATATACTTAATGGGACTTATCAAGCAGAAGCAGTTATTGTTAGTAATGATCCCGATGAATCGGAGATTGTAATTCCTATTACAATGATAGTTGATTTTGTTTCGGCGGAAGAGGATTTTCTTTTTGTCCAAAATAAACTTCTTGGTAACTACCCCAATCCGTTTAATCCGACTACAACGATTTCTTTTTCTCTCACCGCAGAGCACGCAGAGGACGCAGAGATCGTAATCTATAATATCAAAGGTCAAAAAGTGAAAGAACTTCTCATCATCACACCCTCTCTCGATCACGTTTTCTCGGTAGTCTGGAACGGAACTGATGAAAATAATAAACCTGTCTCATCAGGAATTTATTTCTATCAATTGAAAGCAGGAAAAGTTTTTTCTGAAACTAAGAAGATGCTGCTTGTGAAATGATTTTGAAAAGGTTTCTTTCACAGATTCTCTCAGATTACTTCTCTTGTTCACAAGTTGTACTTGTGAACATAATTAGTGTGCAAGTTCAACTTGCTGAAAATCAAGTGTTGCGAAGTGCAACTTCGCAATGAGAAAAATATATTTATATTTCGACCGCAGGAGCGAGGAAATTGCGCTCCAACGCAGGAGCATTGGAACGAGTTTAAAATCCAACTAAAAGGGAGAAGCTTTGAAGAAAAATACAGTGATCTTCATTTTATTTTTTTTATTCCTGTTTTCAATCCTATCATCCTCAGAACCTGTGATCATCACGCTTGAAGCTGAAAACCCGATAAATCAAAAAGGTTCGCAGGGAAAGGATGAAAAAGCTGCTGCATCCGGTGGAGAAGTTCTGGGCTGTGAATTCGGTTCGCAAGCGGGACATTACGCAGAATATGAATTTGAATTGGAAGAAACAATTACCAGTGTTTATATTTCAATCCGATATGCCCGAGGATTAAATGGAAAATGCTGGCTGGATGTTGCTCTTGATGGCAAACTTGCAGGAAGGTTGCAATACTCAAATACCGACGGCTGGGGAAATAAAGAGCAGGATTATAAATGGTCATCGCTTTATATTCAAAAAATAGAAGCAGGAAAACATCTTTTGCGACTGACCGTTATAAATCTTGGAACTAATGTAACTTTTCCGCAAATCCAAAACCATGAGTCTCCTGTTCTCGATCTAATCGGAAACCGAAATGATAAGAATTGCGTTGGTCACGGCAAGAATGTTGCTCTTTATACAGGCATTCCATCTAAATTTTATTATGCAACTCACAAGCTTGGAGACATCTTCGATATAGTGGATGGAACGACTATCAACTGGTTTCCCGATCATATTCTTGTAACTCCGGATGTTGATTTGGGTTCAATTTTAAATCTGAATATCGATCAGATAGTAATTTCCAAAGAAAGAAAAGAACAATTTAAAAAACAAAAGCCAAAAATCAAGTTGACAGAACAACGGCAAATTTGTGTAAACAAAGATGATGTTGTAGTTTCTGTGGTTCATCTTTTCAATCCGACTACAAATCCAATACTAAAAACTATAGAAATTGCCGGAGATTGCACCAGATCAAAAGATTGGCGTGAAGAGATTGGAGGCGAGAAGGTTACAAAAAGAGTAGACAATTTCATCATCCTGAAAGATAAAAATGTTTTTCCCAACATCCTTGATGATGGGCTGACAATGGCAATCGGTGGAACCCTCGAACCGGATGAGATGATTTGCGAACCGGCAGGGACTTATATTCTGAAATACAGAGTTGAAATCCCTCCGCACACTTCCCAAAAATTCACTTTTGCCTGTGCCATCGATCCTGATGAACAGATGGCTTTGAAGAATCTGAAAACCGTTTTAGAACAAGATAATCCGATTGCTTTGAACAGAACAGATTGGCAGAGCTTCTTCCGGAATGATGTTCCTTATTTTTCCTGTTCAGATAAAGATTTGGAAGAACTCTACGGATTTCGCTGGTTCCTGCTAAAATTTTCTACAGCGGGAGGAAATCTAGGTTTCTTTAAATATCCGGTTGTGATGGAAGGCAGACAGGCTTATCAGACCTATTGCTGTTACAGTGCGCCCTTTATGGCTTTGGATATGAATTGGGCAAATGATGAGCAGGTCGGATTTGGACACATTGCCAATATGCTCCATTCCGCTTATGAAGATGGTCGCTTTTCGTGGTACACTTCTCCCCGCACAAATCGTGTGAAACTGCATCATAATTCTAAAACCGGACTTTCACTTCTTCCATACACTGCCTGGCAGAATTATCTTATTCACGGAAATAAAGAGATGCTTGCGGAATTGTATCCGGGAATGAAGAAAAACATTCAGTGGTGGATTAAAGATCGTGATGCTGACGGAGATGGCTTGTTCGTTATCGATCACCAGCTTGAAACCGGGATGGATGATCTCTCCCGTTTTGAAGACAATGATCCGAACTTGCGGTATGATGCGATCGATGCTACCAGTTATGCTTATGCAAATATGTTGACAGTTGCCAATATGGCTCGCATTCTGGGAAAAGATAACGATGAAAATTACTTTCAAGATTATGCAGAAAAAACAAAAAAAGCAGTAAATTCTCTCCTCTGGAATGCGGAAGATGAAAGCTATCGAGACAGGCATCCCGATTCAAAAGAGCTTTCCAAAACAATGTGCATCACCACTTTCTATCCTTTCTTTGCAGGAATAGGAACTTCGGAAAATCTCGATATATTCAGGAAGCATCTTTTGAATCCTGATCAATTCCAACTTCCTTATCCCGTACCTGCACTTCCCAAAGATGATCCGAACTTTGATCCGACAGGTTTTTGGGAAGGACCGTCCTGGCCTGCTGCCACTTCGCATATTTTGGAAGCTTTCGCAACTTCCGCTAAAACTCTCAACCGCTCCCTGCTTCCCAATGCAGCCGAACTTATCAAACTTGCTGCTAAAAAACACCTTCAACCCCGAGCGGATTTCTTTGAAAGATATAATCCGATTACCGGAGAGCCGCTCAGTCATTTTCGGGATTATATGCACTCCTGGTGGATAGATATCATCATTCGTCATATTGTTGGTTTTGAACCGCAAGAAGATGGACATATAAAGCTCGATCCGCTGCCAATGGGACTTGATTATTTCCTGCTGGAAAATGTAAATTATCAGGGAAGGGATATTACAATTGTCTGGCAAGCACCAGATAAACCGAAAGAGTATAAGAAGTATCCAATAGGCTATTCGGTTTATATTGACGGAAAGATTATTCACAATGATGAGAAACTCAGAAGATGGGTGGAAGAATAGGTAAATGAAAGAAATTGAATTCTTATATCATGGCAGTAGATTTCTTACAGAAATTATTAAGCCTAACCAAGCAACCGGAATTGGTTCTACGAAAGATTCTCTTTACGCGATCTACGCTTCCCAGGATAAAAATTTTGCTATTCCTTTTGCTTTGCCGATTATAGCTGATGAAAGTAAAAGTTGTGTCTGGGAATTAACATTCAAAAATGGAAATCCAAAGATCATTATTAAAACAGGAAAGCTCGATACTTCCAAAGTTGGATATTTATATAAAGTTCCAAAAGATACTTTTGAACAGATCGATGAGTATCAATGGGTTTCATACAGACTTGTTAAACCGATAGAGTATGAGATTATTGACCCAAAAGGATATTTGCATTGGATTGTGAATAAAAAAGAAAAAACCGTTTCAACGGTTTCTAAAACAAAAGGAGAAAAATGAAATGGGAAAAAACATAAGGATAAAAAGACAAAAATTATGCTATTTATGTGGAAAACCTAATCCTGATACAAGAGAACATATACCACCTCGAGGGATTTTCCCTAAAAAACCAACTGGACAGTTAATTACTGTTCCTGCTCATGAAACTTGTAACGGTAAGTTTAAAAAAGATGATGAACTATTTAGAAATCTTATTATTTCTGCTTCTTACCGTACTCCAGAAGGGCGTGAAGTTTGGGATCAACAAGTTGTGTCTTCTTGGGGAAAAAACCCAGGGGCTAAAAAAGAACTAAAAAAAAGATTATCCTCTATTTTAATCGAAGACCCAATTTCAGGTATTAAAATAAAAAAAACAGCAATAATGGCAGAAGCATCATTATTTCATAGACAAG
>DAOUUD010000021.1 GCA_030668345.1 Candidatus Cloacimonadota bacterium
GTTTACTTCTGCTTACAGGTTGTAGCAAAAGTACTGAAGTTGAAAATGGTCACACTTCTTATTATATAACGATATCTAATGATAGTTCATTTGACGTTACAGAATTGGTTATTTCTATGGTAGGTATAGATGATATTCAGCAGATCAGCGTACTTGCTGAGGGAGAAATATCTCAACGATTTGAATTTCAGTTACCACCAGAACCTTCTGGTGAGATACCCATTTGTTATGGTGATTATGATGGTAGTTATCTACAAAACAATGAAGAAATGTATATAGGTATTATCACACCGGATACAAATATTTTAGTACGCATAAATGATGATGGTTACACAGTTGAGGATGTGGAAAACTGATTGACATGAATCCCTTCGCTGGTTTCGGTTCATCCGGCAACTGCCGGATAGAATCAGCAATATTTCTTAAAATATAAAACAGATAATTTTTTGCTTTACAGAAAAACCATTATATTGATCTTAGACCTAAAAGTTAGGTCACATGACCTAAAAAGAAGGTCTTATGCTGGAAGCATTATTAGGTTCAATAAACGTAGAACGCATTCTCATTTTCTTGCTCTGCAGGGATGAAGGATTTGCTCGGGAGATAGCACGCTTCTATAATACAGATCTTTCTCCTATTCAAAATCAGTTGAATAAGTTGGAAGAAAATAGTGTATTAATAAGTAAGCTTTCAGGCAGAACACGTAATTATTCTTTCAATCCACGTTACCCATTTTTACTGGAATTACGGAATCTGTTGGACAAAGCACTTTCGTTTTATCCTGAGAAGCAGACATCTACTCTACTTTACAACAGGCGTCGTCCAAGAAGAAGGAATAAACCATAATGAAAACTATAAAAGAAATGTCTCTGGAAGAATTAGCTGCTTTTATTTCTACAAATTTGAGAAAAAACAATATTGAAGTGATCCTTACCGGTGGAAGCTGCGTAAGCATATATTCTGAAAATAAATACGAATCAATGGATTTAGATTTTGTAGAAACCTTTTATACAAAAAGGAAAGATCTGGTAAAATGTTTAACAGAATTGGGATTTTATGAAGAGAATAGGTATTTCAAACATCCAGATACAGACTATATCGTAGAATTTCCACCAGGTCCTTTAGCAGTAGGTAATGAGCCTATTACGGATATTATCTCCTTACAATTTGAAACCGGTGAATTGAGAATAATCGCTCCGACCGAGTGTGTAAAAGACCGGCTTGCAGCATTTTATTTCTGGAATGACAGGCAATGTCTGGAACAAGCTGTATTGGTGGCAAAAATGAACGATATAAATTTAGATGAAGTAGAGCGCTGGTCTAAGAAAGAAAGTGAAGAGGAGAAATTTAAAGAATTCCTCAAGAAATTATAAAATAAAAAAACAGGCTGCCAATTTGGCAGCCTGTTTAATAATTAATTATCAATTATTTGGTAAGGTCTTTTGTTTTTATTTTCTTTTCCTTTTTCTCCAGGGTTTCTTCTTTTTCTACGAACTCGATGATGGCCATGGGAGCGCTGTCACCTTTACGGTAACCGTTCTTTAGAACGCGGGTATAACCACCTTCGGTACTCAGATAGCGGGGAGCCAATTCATCGAAAACCTTTTTCACCAGATCACGGTTTTGCAGAACTTTATAAGCCAATCGGCGATAGTGTATGGTATCTTTTTTGCCGTAGGTTATCAATCTTTCTGCCAGGCCTCTTAGCTCTTTGGCTTTGGTTTGTGTAGTGTTTATACGACCATGTTCCACCAGGGAAGAAACCAGGTTTCTCATTAATAATCTTCTATGGTCTCTTTCTCTTCCGAATTTTCTTCCTCTTACTTTATGTCTCATAGAACAATCCTTCTTATTTGATAGTTACTTTACCCTTGGCTTCATCAATCTTTTTGCGGATACCTTTTACATCCATGCCAAGAGAAAGAACGTATTTATCCAGTAGAGCATTTATTTCTTCCAGAGATTTCTTACCGAAATTGCGGTATTTCAGCATTTCGTTCTCGTTCTTCTCCACCAGTTCACCAATGGAATCTATCTTGGCGGCAGAAAGACAATTGCTGCAGCGAACGGAAAGTTCCAGTTCGTTTACAGCTGTATTTAATATCTTTTCCATTCTTTCCAGTTCCGGATCCATCTCTACTTCTTCTAGATATTCAGGTTCGGTTTCAAATAGAACCAATCTATCATAGAGGTCACGCAATATCTTGGCGGCCAGATAGAGAGAATCCTTAGGATCGATGCTACCATCGGTAGTAATTTCCATTATCAGCTTATCGTAGTCGATACGTTCGCCCACACGCTGCTGCCCTGTTTCAAAGTTCACCTTAACAACAGGAGAATAGATAGAATCGATGGGAATTACGCCTACCGGTTTTTCTTCCATATTGTGCTGATCTGCTGAAACATATCCACGCCCGATACCAACCCAGATCTCCATTTTGAATTCGACATTTTCGGTCATTTCCAGCAGTACAAGGTCTTTGTTAATAATTTTTACATCTGCTGTTTCCAGGATCTCACCGGCTGTAACAGGTCCGATACCTTTATGTTCTAAAATCAGTTTTTCTTCGTTCACAGTTTCAGATTTCAGAACCATTTTTTTTAATCTCAGGATAACATCAATAAAATCGGAATCTCCACCGGGAATGGGTGCAAATTCATGATGAAGCCCTTCTATTTTTACAAAACGTATAGCTGCCCCCTGAATAGAGGACGTGAGGACACGTCGTAAAGTGTTACCGATAGTAGTGGCAAATCCTGCTTCCAGTGGCCCAATTTCGAATTTACCGTAAGTCGGGCTATAGGTTTTTTCATCAACCTTAACTTGTTCCGGCAATTGTAGGGGTTCAAGGAACATCATAAAATTACTCCTATTTTTCTACTTGGAATAGTACTCAACAATCAGACGCTCATCAATATCCAACGGGATTTGTTCCCTGCTTGGAATACTGAGGATCTTTCCTTTGAAATTATCTTTTTCCACTTCAAACCATTCGATACTGCCAACTTCAGTAGTGGCTTCAATAGCTTCCTGAATGATGGGTAACTGCCTGCTTTTTTCTTTGATCTCGATCTCATCTTCAGGGTGTACCAGGAATGAAGGAATATTTACTTTTCTTCCGTTCACACGGATGTGTCCGTGACGGATTATTTGACGGGATGATTTTCTGGAAGGTGCAAATCCCATGCGGTAGACAACATTGTCCAGACGTGTTTCCAGAAACTGAAGCAGGTTTTCACCTGTAACTCCGGATTTCTTTGCTGCCATTTTGAAGTATTTCCTGAATTGTTTTTCCAGGATGCCGTAAATACGGCGTACTTTCTGCTTTTCACGCAAGTGGATACCATAATCGCTGAGCCTTTTGCGGAAACCACGGGCACTGCCATGATCACCCGGAATAAAGGGACGTCTTTCAAAGGCACATTTTTCGGAATTACAGCGTGCTCCTTTTAGAAAAAGCTTGGCTCCTTCTCTTCTACATAATCTACATGATGGTCCGGTATATCTTGCCATAATCCTTAAATTCTCCTAGTTTTTCTTGGTCTGCATCCATTATGCGGAATGGGTGTTGTGTCGGTTATCATGATTATCTGAAGTCCATTAGCATCCAACGATCTGATAGCAGATTCTCTACCACCACCGGGTCCTTTCACCAAAACCTTTACTTTGTTGATTCCCATTTCGATGGCTTTTTTTGCAACTTCTTCTGCTGCTAACTGAGCTGCAAAAGGAGTGCTTTTCTTAGAACCTTTATAGCCGATCTTTCCACCACTCGACCAGGTCAATATATTTCCGGCTTTATCTGTAAGAGAAACGATGGTATTGTTGAAACTGGAATGAATATGGGCTATACCTTCGTTGAATGTAAGTCTTACTTTTTTCTTCTTTCTGGTAATTTTTTCTGTTTTTGTTGCCACTTTTATTCTCCCTTACTTTTTCTTACCGCCAACCACAGAACGACGGCGTCCTCTTCGGGTTCTGGCATTGGTATGGGTACGCTGTCCACGAACCGGCATACTTCTCTTATGCCGCACACCGCGGTAACAGCCTATTTCCATCAGACGTTTGATATCCATGGCTTTCTGGGTTCTTAATTCTCCTTCTACCATGTAATCGTTCTGAATGATCTCTCTGATAGCTTTTTCTTCTTTCAGGGAAAGGTCTTTCACTTTTCTATTTTCATCTACACCGGCGGAAGCCAGTATCTGGCTGGCAATATTTTTGCCAATTCCATAGATATAGGTAAGTCCTATAATAATTCTTTTGTCTTTTGGTAATTCGATTCCTGCTATATGTGCCAAGTTTAATCCTCCTTTAGCTACCCTTGACGTTGTTTATGTTTGGGATTACTGGAGCAAATAACTCTAATAACGCCGTTTCTTTTGATAATTTTGCAATCTTTGCACATCTTCTTAACTGATGCTCTAACTTTCATCACATCTCCTATTTATATCGATAAACTATTCTTCCCCTGTTCAAATCGTAGGGAGATAATTCAACTTTAACTTTATCGCCGGGTAAAATTCTAATGTAGTGTAATCTCATCTTGCCCGAACTGTGAGCAAGTATTTCATGCCCATTTTCCAGTTCTACTCTGAAAGTGGTGTTCGGTAGTGCTTCCGTAACAACACCTTCAACTTCAATCACACCTTCTTTTGCCATAATTTACTCTCTTTTCTAATAAACAGATAAGATTTCCGGCTCACCATCCGTAATTAAGATAGTGTTTTCATAATGTGCAGATAATGTTTTATCTGCCACAAAAAATTCCCAACCATTTTCTATTACCTGGTTGGTTCCGATATTCACCATGGGTTCAATTGCCAGGGTCATTCCTTTTTTTAACCTCGGTCCTTTTCCTTTTACGCCAAAATTGGGGATCAAAGGATCTTCATGCAGGCTGGCACCTATACCGTGACCGGTCAGGTTATCTGCCACAAAATAGCCCTGCGCTTTTACATAAGAACCTATAGCGTAAGAAATATCTCCTACCCGTGCGCCATGTCTTGCCTGGGAAATTCCCCTGTCAAGTGCTTCCTGTGTAACACTAAGCAATCGCTCTGTTTCTTTGGCAATTTTACCCACACGATAAGTACGTGCAGCATCACCGTAATAACCATTTTTGTAAACGCCCACATCGATACCAATGATATCGCCTTCTTGCAAGATCTGCTTACGGGAAGGAATGCCATGCACAATGCAGGAATTTACAGAGGTGCAAATAGCAGCAGGGAACGGATCCAGGCCAAAAACCGTATAACCCTTGAAGGCCGGTTTCCCACCATCGGCACGAATAAGATCATCAGAAAATTGATCTATTTCCCAGGTACTAATACCAGGTTTAATTATGCTTTCCAGTTTATGAAGCAGCAAAGCTACAATGCGGTTACTTTCACGCATTTTTGCAATTTCGTTGTTGTTCTTTATTGTAATCATACTGCTTCTTTTTTCACTCTATGTTTTTTTGAAAGAACTAACCTCTACGGCCACGGAGTTTCCCTTTTTTCATGAAACCTTCATAATGGCGCATAACAAGATGTGATTCGATTTGCTGAAGAGTATCCAGTGCTACACCAACGATAATAATGAGTCCGGTACCACCAAAGTAGAAAGGAAGATTGGCCCATTTGGACATAAATTCGGGCATTACAGCTACAAATGCAAAAAATATTGCACCTGGTAATGTAATCCTTACCAATACGGAATTTATATAGTCGGACGTCTTTTTCCCTGGTTTCCTGCCGGGGATAAAACCACCATATTTTTTCATGTTCTCTGCCATTTCAATGGGATTAAGTACCATAGCTGTGTAGAAATAAGCAAAGAAAACAATGAGTCCTACATAAATTAACGTATAAAGAAAAGCACCGGGAGAAAGCAAATTTATAATGCTGTTCATAAAATCACTATCTTTAAAGAAAGTGGCTATCGTTCTGGGGAACATAATTACGGACTGAGCAAAAATGATGGGAATAACACCAGCTGTATTTACCTTTAGTGGTATGTGTGTACTCTGTCCGCCATAAACTTTACGTCCCACAATTCTTTTGGCATATTGCACCGGTATTTTTCGTATACCTTCGGTAACCAGAACCACAGAAGCAGTAACACCTATCATTACTATAATAACGGCAACAGCCATGAAAATTTCCATAGCACCCACTTGAACCATTTCAAACATTTGATAAAAGCCCTGTGGATAACGAGCAATAATACCGGCAAAAATGATAAGTGAAATACCGTTTCCAATTCCGTGTTCTGTTATCTGTTCTCCAAGCCACATGATAAACATCACGCCGGTAACCATAGTAAGTACGCTGGTGAAAACAAATAAAAAGCCCGGATTGGGAACTGCTCCCTCCACACCGCTTTGCAAAAACATACTGATGCCGATAGCATTGAAAGAAGCAATGAACACTGTTCCATATCGAGTGTACTGAGCTATTTTTTTCTGCCCTTCTGCACCTTCTTTTTTCAATCTTTCAAAGAAGGGAATTACACCACCAAGCAATTGGATAACAATAGAAGTTGTAATGTATGGCATAATTCCAAGAGCAAAGACCGAAGCACGTCCGAGGTTACCACCCACAAAAAGGTCGAACATTCCAAACAGGTTTCCACCCGAACTGCTTGCACTTTCCAGAAACTGTTTAAGAGCTTGAGCATTGATCCCAGGGGTCGGAATAAAACTTCCTAACCTGTAGATTGCCAGTATCATAGCAGTAAACAGTATCTTCTTTTTAAGGTCTGGAATTTTAAAAATATTACTGATACTTTGCCACACTTTACACTACCTCCGCTTTACCGCCTGCTTTCTCAATTATTTCTTTAGCAGCTTTTGAAAAAGCGTTTGCTTTGATATTTACTTTTTTATTAAATTCTTCAGCACCATTAGCCAAAATCTTTACAGGAGCTTTCTCGTTGGCTCTGGTTTTTCTTATCAGGTTAAGCTTTTCGAGTTTTGCTATATCAAAGCTCGTGTCTTCCTGTTTTTGTAGTGCTTTCAGGTTAACAATTCTAAATTCCTTACGGAAAATATTTGTGAATCCTCTTTTGGGAACACGTCTCTGCAAAGGCATCTGCCCACCTTCGAACCAGGCTGGAATTTTCCCGCCGGAACGGGATTTTTGCCCTTTGTGACCTTTACCGGCTTGTTTGCCAAATCCGGAACCCTCACCTTTTCCGAGTCTTTTTTTATTCTTTATATTTTGAGGACGTTCGATATTATTAAGTTTCATTGTTTCTCCTTAATCCTACTTCTTCGTTTCCGATTTTACATTGGATTTGCTGGAAGCTGTTTTTTGGGCAGTGGTCTTCTTAGGTGTGGTTTTCTTTGCTGGGGTCTTTGTAGCAGGTTTTGTTGTTTTCTTGGTAGCAGGCTTTGTTTCAGATTTTGTAGTTTTCTTTTCAGTGGTTTTTGTAGATGTTTTTACAGTCTTTTTTGCTGTGGATTTTTTTGGTTCTGCTTTTTTCACTTCTTTTGTTTTCACTGTTTTTTCAGTAGCAGGTTTGGTTTCGATTTTCTTTTTTATTTCAGGTTTCTCGGTTTTAGGCACAGCTTTTTTTGTTACGGGTTTAACAGGAGCTGCTTTCTTAACCGGTTCTTCCTTGATTTCCTCTACCTTTACCAGGTGGGAAACTTTATTTATCATACCGCGAATAACGGGATTATCATCATGCATCCGGGATCTGCTGATCTTGCCAAGACCCAAAGCGATAATGGTCCTTTTCTGATCTTGTTTTCGACCTATAGTACTTCTGATCTGGGTGACCTTGAGTTTCATTTAGCTTCCTCCTGGGGTTTGACCGGAGTTTCTTCTTTGCCTGTAAGTTCTGCAATGGTTTTACCACGAAGCTTAGCTACCATGGCAATAGTCCTAAGTTGTTTCAGTCCATTTACAGTAGCTTTTACTACGTTTGTGGGAGTATTGGAACCTTGAGATTTGGTGAGAATACTCTCGATACCTACGGCTTCCAGAATTGCACGTGCAGGTCCACCGGCAATGATACCGGTACCGGGAGAAGCTGGTCTTAACATTATCTTGCTGGCTCCAAAGCGTCCAATGATCTCATGAGGAATGGTTCCTTTCACTATAGGAACGTTGAACAAGCTATTACCAGCTCTCTCTTTTGCTTTCCTTATAGCATCAACTATCTCGTTTGCTTTCCCGATTCCAACGCCTACCTTACCTTGTTTATCTCCGACCACAACAGTTGCATTGAAGCTGAAATTTCTACCGCCCTTTACAACCTTTGCTACACGGTTGGTATCTACTATTTTTTCTACTGCGAATAATGGTTCATTGGCACGAGGATTATTTCTTTTGTTACGTTCCAATCTTCCTCCTAGAATTCTAATCCGGCTTTGCGGATGCCGTCTGCTAAGGCTTTTACTCTACCATGATATAGATATCCGCCCCGATCAAAACAAACCTTTTTGACTCCTTTTTTCAAAGCAAGTTTTCCCAGCTTCTGTCCAACTTCAAAGCTCTGTTCTGTTTTTTTCTTTTTCCTATCCAGATCCAAGCCTTTGGCAAGAGTAGAAAATGCAACCAGGGTCTTGCCGGTTGTATCATCTATGATCTGTGCACTGATATTGTTCAGACTTCTGAAAACAGCCAATCTAGGCATTTCAGGAGTTCCGAATACCTTTTTTCTAATCGATTTTTTTCTTTTTTGTCTTGCCAGATTTCTTTTATATGTTACCGATTTTTTATTCATAATTTCTCCTAAACCTATGTAGTAGCACCTACCTTACCAGGTTTAATACGTACATATTCACCTTTGTAACGAATACCTTTACCGGTAGCATAATTCATAGGTGGTCTACATTTTTTGATCTCAGCTGCAAATTTTCCTACATCTTCTTTATGAATACCATGCACTATTATGTTTGCCTGAACACCAAGCGGACCTTGCTCCCTTCTGGGAACGGTTTGAGCTTCTACTTTAATTCCTTCCGGTATCTCAAGAAGAATATCGTGAGAAAAACCCACGTTCAGTTTTAGCCAGGGACCAATGACTTCCGCACCATATCCGGTTCCAATAACCTGCAATTCCTTTTTGAAACCTTCGGTGACGCCGATAACCATGTTGTTCAAAAGAGACCTGGTAAGACCATGAAGAGATTTCTGTTCTTTTGTATCATTCTTTCTGTTCACGATCAGGAAACCATCTTTTTCTTGAACTGTAATACCGAAATTAACTACATAGCTGAGTTCGCCATCCTTTCCTGATACAATAATTTTATTATTTTGGATAATAGCTTTTACACCTTCCGGAATTTTTATGGGAGCTTTACCAATTCTTGACATTTCGATTCCTCCCCTACCATACTTTGCAGATATATTCGCCGCCAACTTTGTGTTTGCGAGCGTCTCTATCTACCATTACACCTTTATTGGTTGATAAAACCGCACAACCGGTGTTATTGTAGACAGATGGAATATTTTTGGAATTAACATAAATACGCAATCCAGGTCTGCTAACCCTTTCAATGCCGAGTAGTACCGGTTCACCTGTGTTAGTATAACGCAGGTTGATAAAAATTCTTTTCCGGTAGATCTTTTTGGCAGCATCCGGGTCAACCAGTTCATAACTGTTGATGAAATTTTCTTCTGCCAATATCTTAACAACAGCTTCATTTATCTTACTGTGAAATACAGTAACGGTCTTATGGTCCGCCCGATATGCGTTCCTTATCTTAGTAATAGCATCAGCGATCGGATCAGTTACACTCATGATTTCTCCTTAGTTTCTTTTTACCAACTGGCTTTTTTCACGCCAGGTATCTGGCCTTCACCAGCCAGTTTTCTAAAACAAATACGGCAGAGTCCAAAATCTCTCATATAAGCTCTGGAACGTCCGCAAATCTTACACCTGGAGTATTTTCTGGTGGAAAATTTCGGTGTTCTTTTCTGTTTAACAACCCATGATTTCTTAGCCAAAATAACTCCTTCTAATTTTTCTTGAACGGCATGCCAAGAGAATGAAGAAGTTCTTTTCCTTCTTCATCTGTTTCGGCAGTTGTTACTATAGTTATATCCATTCCCCTTACGGCATCGATCTTATCGTATTCGATCTCGGGAAATACTGTTTGTTCGCTTATACCAATCGAAAAATTCCCGCGACCATCGAATGATTTGGGAGATACTCCCCGGAAGTCACGCATTCTGGGAATAACGATGGAGATCAATCTATCCATAAATTCATACATAATTTCACCACGTAGAGTAACTTTACAGCCTATAGGCATTCCTTCTCTCAGTTTGAAATTTGAGATGGATTTTTTTGCCTTGGTAATGATCGGTTTTCTACCAGTGATAAGAGTAAGGTCTTTTAGTGCGTTGTCCAGTAACGCTTTATTCTGTGTAGCAGCACCTACTCCCATATTAACGGATATCTTTTCCAGCCTGGGAACACGATGAATATTATTGTAATCAAAGTGTTTCATCAAAGCGGGAATTACTTCTTTTTTAAATTTATCCTGTAAATGATTCATTCCCAAACTCCTTTAGATCTCATCACCTGTTTTTTTACAGACACGTATACGTGAATCACCGGCTTTTTTGAAAACAGCACGTGAAACATCGTTGATCTTCGCATTGAATAATTTTACATTCGAAACGTGTATGGGCGCTTCTTTTTCAACGATTCCACCCTGGGGATTCTGTTGTGTGGGGCGAGTATGTTTTTTAATGAAATTAACTCTTTCCACTATCACTTTGTTCTGCGTAGGAAAAGATTTAAGAACTTTGCCTTTCACACCTTTGTATTTTCCAGAAATGACGACAACATTATCGCCTTTTTTGATTCTCATTTTATTACCAATTTCTTTTTTAATTTTTCTCAACATTTATAACTCCTAGAGAACTTCCGGTGCGAGGGAAATTATTTTTGTAAAATGTTTTTCTCTGAGTTCACGAGCAACAGGTCCAAATATTCGTGTGGCTATTGGTTCACCTCTTTCATCGATGATTACTGCGGCATTGTCTTCGAAACGGATATAGGTGCCATCTGCTCTGCCGACTTCCTTGTGAGTGCGGACTATAACAGCTCTTTCCACAGCACCTTTCTTTATCTTGCCGTTTGGAATTGCAGATTTAATGGCAACTACTATTACATCGCCCAGGCTCGCATATCTTCTGCCGGAACCACCCAGCACTTTAATGCATTGTGCCTTTTTTGCGCCGGAGTTATCTGCTACTATCAATATTGTTTGAGCTTGGATCATTATCAGGCTCCTTATTTACTTTTTTCAATAATTTTTTCCAGTGCCCAGTGCTTGTGACGGCTTAATGGTCTGCTTTCACGGATAAGAACAACATCACCGATATTGCATTCATTTTTTTCATCGTGGGCTTGGAATTTTTTGTGTTTTCTCACTATTTTCTTATAAAGCGGATGTTTGAACTGACGTTCAACTTTAACTACAATAGTCTTGTCCATTTTATCGCTTACAACCACACCTGTTTTAGTAATTTTTTTATTTATCATCGTTGCCTCTTATTTTTGTTGAACTTTCTTTTTCAGTTAAAAGGGTTTTGATGCGAGCAATATCTTTCCTCACTAATTTGAGCCGCATAGGATTTTCCAGGCGGTTAGCAGATTGTTGGAACCTGAGGTTAAACATCTCTTCTCTGAAAGTTTCGAGTTGCTGATTTAATTCCTCATTGGTCATTTCGCGTAATTCAGACATTTTCATTACTCAATTCCCTCTCTCATAATTATCTTGGTCTTTATAGGTAATTTGTGACCGGCAAGTCGTGCAGCATCTTTTGCTACATCGATTTCAACGCCTTCATATTCGAAAAGAATTCTACCAGGTTTAACAACAGCAACCCAATATTCGGGTGCTCCTTTCCCTTTACCCATACGAGTTTCAGCAGGCTTTTTTGTGACAGGTTTATCGGGAAATATCCTGATCCAGAGTTTACCGGATCTTTTCATTTTACGTGTTATAGCAACACGTGCAGACTCTATTTGGCGGCTGGTTATCCAGCCTGCTTCCAAAGCTATTACGGCAAAATCACCAAAATTCAGAGTACTACCTCTGTATGCCAGACCTCTTCTACGACCTTTTTGTTGTTTTCTAAATTTTACTTTTTTTGGTGCTAACATTTATATTACTCCCGAATAATTAAGAATATCACCTTTATAAATCCATACTTTAATGCCGATAATACCATAAGTAGTATTTACTATTGTAAGAGCGTAATCGATATCTGCACGAAGTGTATGAAGAGGTGTTCGTCCTTCATGATATCTTTCTGTTCTTGCCATTTCAACACCACCCAGCCTGCCGGAGCACTGCACTTTAATACCTTGAACACCGCTGCGCATAGCGTTCCGGATAGCAAATTTCATGACTCTTCGAAAAGAAACCCTGCGCTTTAACTGACTACCTATCTCCTGACCAACCAGACTTGCATCCGACCAGAGATCCTTGATTTCCTGAACGTTTACAAACACGTTCTTTTCAGATTCATTTTCTTTATTTACCATTACGGTCAATTCGTTTCTCAGTTTCTCTATCTCAGCACCTTTCCTGCCGATAACCTGACCGGGACGGGCAGTATGAATATCAACCGTGACAGATTTGGTTTTTCGTTGTATTAGAACTTTGGAGATCATCGCTTCTTTCAGTCTGTTTTTAATGTACTTCTTGATCATTAAATCTTCATGCAGGTTGTTAATGTAATCTTCTTTAGTGGCAAACCAGGTAGAATCACAATATTTATTAACGCCAATTCTATAACCTATTGGATTAACTTTCTGTCCCAAGGGTCTCCTCCTCTTTGTTATCTACTATATGAAGCGTGATATGGCATGTTCTTCTTCTGATTATTGTTGCTCTTCCCTGAGCACGAGGTCTATGTCTTTTCATAATAGGTCCGTCGTCAGCAAAAACATTGTTGACGCACATGTTGTCTATATCAGTTTTTCCTTCTTTCATTGTTGCATTTGCAATAGCAGAATTAAGAAGCTTCTGAACATCGTTAGCAACTTTTTTCTTGGAGAAGCTCAGTATTCTTTGAGCTTCAGGCACAGTTTTGCCGCGGATCAGATCGAGAATTAGTCTCGCTTTTCGTGCTGAACCTCTTAAATTTCTGACTCTGGCTATAGCTTCCATTATTATTAGCTCCCTTTAAAATTAAATCTTACTTACTTACTCTATGCCCACGATAAGTTCGTGTGGGAGAAAATTCTCCCAGTTTATGACCTACCATATTTTCGCTAACATACACAGGTACAAATTTACGGCCATTGTGAACGGCAAAGGTATGTTCCACGAATTTTGGTAAAATTGTAGAACGGCGGGACCAGGTTTTTATAACCTCTTTTTTATTAGCTGCATTCAAAGCATCAACTTTTTTCTCCAAATGCTTATCTACAAAAGGTCCTTTTTTTACTGAACGAGCCATAGTTATTCCTTTTTATCGTTTCTTTTTAGATTTTATTATATATTTATCGGAATATTTGCGGATCTTACGGGTCTTACCGCCTTTTGCCAGAACACCCCATGGTGATACAGGATGACCACCACCGGAAGTTTTGCCTTCTCCACCACCCATCGGGTGATCCACCGGATTCATTACCACACCACGAACTGTTGGTCTGATACCCATCCAGCGTTTACGTCCGGCTTTCCCAAGAATGATGGAGTTGTGTTCGGTATTGCCTACCTGACCGATAGTTGCATAACATTCTTTCCTGATGAAGTGAACATCGTTGGATGGCATACGTACATGCACATAGCCGCCTTCTTTGGCAATGAGTTGAGCGTAAGAACCGGCACTACGAGCAATTTGACCACCTTTTCCGGCTTTAAATTCTATGTTGTGAATTATAGTTCCCAGAGGGATCTTATCGAGGGGTAATGCATTCCCAACTTTGATATCGGCTTTAATTCCTGATATTACGGTATCGCCAACCTTAAGTCCCAACGGAGCAATAATGTATCTTTTTTCTCCATCCACGTAGTACAGTAGAGCAATACGGGAGCTGCGGTTCGGATCGTATTCAATTGCAGCTACTTTTGCAGGAATGTCAAATTTATTTCTTTTAAAATCAATTATCCTGTAATGACGTTTGTGCCCACCACCGCGATGACGGCAGGTGATACGACCATGATGATTTCTTCCTGCTTTTTTTGGTAGAGGTTTAATTAAAGATTTTTCCGGACTTTCCTTAGTTATTTCCTCGAAGGTATAACCGGTTTTAAATCTCATTGTCGGTGTGATCGGTCTATATTTCTTGATACCCATTTTTGTACTCCCTTTCTTATGCCTCGAAATCAGCTATGGTATCGCCTGCTTTCAGTTTCACGATTGCTTTTTTCCAGTCAGCTCTTTTGCCGGTGTATCTACCCAATCGTTTCATTTTTCCTCTTTGGCAAATTGTATTCACGCTAAGTACGTTTACATTAAATATTTTCTCAATTGCTTTTGCTATCTCGATTTTGTTTGCGTTCAAACTTACCTTGAAAGTATAGCTGTTATTGATGCTTTGCAGTGATGAAGTTTTTTCTGTGATCATCGGGGATATTACTATTTCTCTTTGATGTTTCATTTTGCGAATACCTCCTTCATCTTTTCTAACGCTGCTTCAGTAAGAACAAGACAGTTGCAGTTGAGAATTTCGTAGGCATAAATACTATCTGCTCTATCCATTTTAACATAAGGAATATTACTGAAGGAATTGATAATATTAGGATCACTGCTGTCGATAATAAAGAGTTTCCTGGATCTTTCCGGAGTAATTTTAGTGATTAGTTCTATTGCAGTTTTAGTATTGGCTTTTTCAAATTTCAGATCTTCTATTATAATAACCTGTTTTTCATTTGCTCTTTCGGTAAGTGCAAGTTTCAAAGCCAGTCTTTTCTTTTTCTTGGGAATAGGTTTATACCAGTTTTGGGGTTTGGGTCCAAAAGCACGACCACCACCAACTCGTATAGGTGTACGTCTATTCCCGGGACGAGCATTACCGGTACCTTTCTGCCTGAAAAGTTTTCTGCCGCTGCCGTGAGCGTCGGAACGACTTTGAACAGAGGATGTCCCCTGACGTTGATTAGCCCGATAATTCTTTATTACTTCATAAAGTAATGCCTGGGGGTTTTTTTATTCAACAGCGAAAAGAGATTTTGGAAGAGTA
>DAOUUD010000081.1 GCA_030668345.1 Candidatus Cloacimonadota bacterium
ACGCCAGTATGCTCCAGAGGTTTTCAGTAATTTGATAGACTTTATCTTACCGGTATTAATAATATGGGGACCACGGCAAAGGTCAGAGAAATTTCCCTGTGTATACAATGAGATGATCTCTCCTTCCGGTATTTCTTCCAGAAGTTCAACTTTGTAATCTTCTTTCATTTCGGAAAAGAGTTTTATGGCATCTTCCCTGGAAAGTTCTTTTCTTTCATATTCCAGGTTCTGTTTGGAAAGTTCTTTCATCCTTGCTTCGATCTTTTCCAGATCATCGTCGGTAAAAGGGATTTCTTTATCAAAATCGTAATAGAAACCTGCTTCGATGGCGGGACCTATCGCAACTTTTACATCGGGAAAAAGCTCTTTAACAGCCTGAGCCATAAGGTGGGCAGTACTGTGCCAGTAAACTTCTTTCCCGATTTCACTATCGAATTTATAAAGTACAATGGATTCATCTTCCATTATTTTATAGTTCAGATCGACAAGTTTATCATTGATCCTGGCAGTTATTACTTGCCTGGCCAATCCCGGACTGATGCTTTCTGCAATTTCCAGCGGACTGCTACCGGCAGGATATTCTTTTATTGAATTATCAGGAAACTTTATCTTCATTTTATCCTCTAATTTTCTCTTTCTGCAATCTTTTTACTGATCATTTCAGCAGCATTATCAAGCGCTTCTTTGGGGCTCAGTATTCCCCTGATCACTTTTTCGATGACATGCTCTTCCATATATTTCCTGGTTTCAAACCATTCGCTTATCTGCGGTTCGAAAGTAGCATAATTCAACTGGTCGTAAACCGAAGCGATCTCCGGATTAGATTCCAGTCTTTTCTTAAGAACATCCTCCTGAAAAGCGCTTTTTCGAACCGGCATGTAATACGTCAAATCACTCCATCTTGCAGTCTGCGCTGTATCGGTGAACCACTTCACAAATTCCCAGGCTGCCTGTTCTTTCTTCTCGTTTTCGCTTTTAAATATCACTACATTTGTGCCGCTAATGATATTTCTTTTTGTTTCTTTAATTGGAATTGCAGAAACACCCAGGTTAAAATCGATTCCTGTTCTCAGCATATACGCCATTGAAACACTTGAGTCTTCGTAAAAAGCACACTTCCTGGCTGTGAAATCCTTCTGTCCTTCATAGCCTGGAGAAAGGTAACCTGTTTTATCAACATTTAAAATGTTAGATAAAAACTCCAGAGCTTCAATACCAGCTTTGCTGTTAAACATCGGTTCTGTATTATCTTCATTCATTATTTCCCCGCCAGCCTGCAGAAGCAGGTTCTCAAACTGCCAGGCACTTATCTTCATAGTTGTACCATACTGATCTATCCTGCCGTCTCCATCCAGGTCCTTAGTAAGAAGAATGCAATATTCCCTGAATTCATCCCAGGTCTTTGGCGGTTTATTGGGATCATAATCATTCTGGAAAAGAATATCTTTGTTGTAATACTGCACCCGAACGCTTTTATTGAACGGGAACGAAACCAGCTTTCCATCTATCGTATTGCTTTTGATAAATACAGGATAAATATCACTCAATTCTTCTTCTCCAAATTCCTGATCGGCATCTATGAAATCCTGCATGGGAACGAGTACATCGCCTTCCAGCATGTTTGCTATCCAGGCTTCATAAGCTTGAGCTACATTGGGTTGGTTCCCGGTCTGAATAGAAGCCATCAGCTTCTGTGAGAGTGCTGTGTAGTTTCCCATATTTATCGAGGTTACATGAATGTTCGAATGAGTTGTATTGAATTCATTAATCAGTAGTTCAAGTGCATCACCCAGCGGACCACCCATTGCCTGCCAGAAGACTACTTCTGTAATATCATCAGATATTTTCTCTTTTTTATTACAACTCAGAATGAACAAACTGAGAATTACAAATAAAATCACAAATCGTTTCATAATCAGCTCCCATAAATTTATCTCTGGCAAATTAAAATGAGCACTTTCAAAGTCAATAATATTTTTCATCGGGAATGAATAGAAAATCATTTGAACTTGAAGTGTACTTTTTTAAAACCAGCATAATGCCGCAGGTTCAATTTTGTAGATTGAACCGAAATGTTTTAGACGCATCAAAATGATACGTCCTGCCTCAATCGAGAATAAGTAATAATTTGACAAAATAAGCTTAAAATTATGTTTCAAATCAATGAAAGAAATAAAAATATTAAAAAAATCAACTTTTCAGGAAGCAGTTAAGTTCGTGAAGCATCCTGCCAAAGTAGCCATAGCTGTAGTAAAATGCAACGAAGATAAATTCAATCTTATCACACTCGAATGGTTCATGAGAACATCGATAAAACCACCGATGTTCGCTATTTCTATTGGACATAGCCGCTTCTCTTATGAATGCCTGCAGAAACACAGGTTTTTTAATTTATGCTTTCCATCTAAAGAACTGGCAAAAGAAACATTGCTCTGCGGCACTAAATCCGGACGTGATATCGATAAACTGGAAGTTACCGGTCTGCAATGGTTCAAAGGAAGATTAGCTCAACTTCCTGTACTTAAAGATTCAGTTGCCAATTTTGAATGTGAAATTACAACTCAGGTAAGAAGTGGAGATCATACGATCTATGTGGGAGAAGTAAAGCATTCCTGGCTGGATAAAGATAAAAAAGTTCTTACACATAAAGACCTGACATAAAAAAAGAGCCGGCAAACCGGCTCTTTTTTAATCTAATGAGATATTATTTCAGGAATATCATTTTTTTAGAAGAAGTATAATCTCCAAAATTGCCTTCGGAAACCAGCTTGTAGAAATATACGCCGCTACTTACTTCATGATTATTGGAATCTTTTGCATCCCAAACTAAATTGTGATTTCCTGCTTGTTGATATGCATTTATCAGTGTTCGTACTTTTTGCCCTTTCATATTAAAAATTTCTAATGTTACGTTTGCCGGATTGTTAAGAGAGTAAGCAATTGTTGTTTCCGGGTTGAAAGGGTTGGGATAATTCTGATGTAAACGAACTGGTACTGGTGTTACAACATTTGGTTGTGAATGCATGTAAGAGAAATCAAGGTCAAGAGACATATAAGTTAGAGTACCCCCGTCGTTGGATCCAGACGGTGGGTCAATGGCATAAGACCCAAAGCTGTTATCGTTATAAAAGAAGATATCGAGTTTTCCGTGATCATCTCCCAAATCTATGATTTTATCTGAAGGATAGAAATAACAGGGTTTCATACCATCGAATTCAAGTACATAATTTTCATCATCTGCCTTGGCATTCATTGTGATAGGTTCAGACCAGTTTTCACCGCTATCAGCAGAAAGAGCGATTTTCAATTCTGCATAAGTTTCCCATCCAGGATATCCAATTCCCTGTACGGCATAACGGTTTTTCACACCATCCATCCAGACCGCAGCAAGCCAGTTTTTATCATCGTTTTTAGATAATTTATTAGTGTTTTCGTGGAACATCTTATCACTAGCATCATGATAAATAGGATGCCCTGGAACCCATTCTACGTATCCGTCGGGATCGAAGTTATCTACAAAGCCATCTTCATCGATATCCCATGGCAGAACAGGAGTATTATCTGTTGGATTTATACCGGGTAGATCAACAAAATCCTGGAATGTAAATGCCTGAGTAGCTATATCGTAAGTATAAAGTTTCAGGTACATTAAAAGTAAATCCGGGTACCATTGGTCGGGACGGATCATCATGTTCATGTTTCCCAACCATTGAATTTTTGTATTATCATGTGTAAATATACCATTAGCATGATTACATAAATAAGGTTCCATATAAAGATCATGAGGTTGACTATTTTCGTCCGGGAAACGTGGCGTTCCATCCTGATTAAGAGGATTCTCAATATCCCATTCGGCGGTTACTGCAATATGCTCAAAACCACCTTCACCGTAGTTATCATTGTAGAATACATAAAGCTGATCACCAATTGCTGAAGTTCCACCAGTAGAAGAATAACCGATAAATACTACCTTACCATCATCGGAAATTGTAAAAGCCTGGTTAGGACGGATTTCTTCAGGTGTTCCCTGGTTCCAACCATCCAATTCCGGTATTGTTTGCCAGGTCCAATCTAATTCGAGTTGAGCATTCAGGTCAATAACATCGAAATCAGCATATCCGATCAATTCATTTTCAGATGGAGTTGTTTGATGACTTATATAGTTTCGTGCAACAACATATACACGTCTTTTATCAGGTACTGGTGATGGACCAACCCAAACATAAGGCCAGATAAAATCGTCATCTGCATAAGGTGTGGAAATAGTTTCATCTATAAGTGTAAAAGGAGCTCTCCACAACCCCGGACTTCCCAGATGAAAAAGATCGTATGTAAAAACACATAGATGCGCAATTGGTCCTCCAGGATAGTTTTCATGCCAGGATACCATGGGGTCTGCAGTTACAGGATCGATACCGATTCCGGCATATCCCTGATGAATATCTGTCGTACCTATTGTAGCCACATTCAATACTGTTCCGCTTGCATCGATATAGGCAAAATACACACGTCGTGTGGAAGCTGCAGTTTCACGCCCATGAAACACAACATACATACCCTGCTCATCCGGTTGAACACGCAATGGAAAACTGTTATAACTTCCCGGCATGTAATCATAATAAGAAGAAATCAAACCTGTCGGAGTAGTTATAAATGACCAGGCGGGTCTATCCCTTGAACCCTGATATTCTTGTGGAGCCGTTGGTTGCGTGTAAATTGGAATTTTGTTATTCAAAGGCTGCATGAATTCATCTGCGCAAAGTACCGCGAACATTAGTAAAAAAATTAAAAATAAAATGAATCTCTTCATTTTTCCCTCCTCCCTTTTTTAATAAGTCTTAATACAATTCACAGATGGAAAGAAGGAAGATTTTCTGTCAAATAGTTTATTTTATTAACACCATTTTTATTTTGGAATAAACTGGTCCGGCTTTAAAAATGGCAAAATATAATCCACTGGCAACGGAATGGTTATTATTGTCTTTACCATTCCAAATCACCGAATGTTTCCCTGCTGGAAGTGCTTCATTAACAATCGTCTTCACTTTCTGTCCTTTGATGTTGAAAATGTTGAGATTCACAAACGAGGACGTTTGTGCTACGGAAAATGAAATCGTTGTTGTCGGATTAAAGGGATTCGGATAATTTCCGTAAAGTTTAGTTATGGAAGGAACTGTCGATATACCATTTGCAGATACTTCAGGGTTCAATGGTGGGAAGATAATGTAATCAATCCATGCACAATCATCCCCACCGGTAACACCCTGATCCTTGTTGTAAGTCCAATTGAAAATATGTACACCGGAACTTACAGAGAATGTTTCTTCACTCCAGTCCACTTCCCCGGACCATTCTTCCTTCAGATCACCATCGATAAAGAATCTGAGATAATCATAATTGATTTCAGTGGATACTTTCTTCCAAAAACTTATCTCACCGTTTGCTGAAACTTCAAGTTCCACAGAGACGCTTGTGGTGCTGTTATTCCCAATACTACCGGATTTTGCACAATAAATACCTTCGTAAGAATTTGAATCAATCACCCAATCTGCAGCACCTGCAAATTCCCAATCGTAACTGGAAAAATTTCCTGTTTCAAAATCTTCGATACAAAGTCCCACGACCAGAGAAAAGCTATCAGTAACGAAGTAATCGTTATCCGCACTCAGTTCAAAATCAAAATCTATTATATGCCCCAGAGGAACTTCATCTGAAACAACTACACTGCAAACTGCATAATTTCCACTTGAATTTGCATTTAAAGAATCAATTACCAATGGTAACATTGTGATAGAAATGAACGGATCACTCGATGATATGCTGGGAATTAAATTATATGCGTCTGCCCCACCTGTATTATTAAGTTCGATAACAAGCTCAGCTTCTTCTCCCGGATCGAGGACACCATTCTCACTATCCTGAACGACCACATTTCCCAGAGATATTATGGGAGCATGTCCTGTAAAATGAATGTTATGTTCCCATTCTCCTTCATCAGCTGTTATGGTAACTAATATTGTAATAGGATGTTCGTCAGGTATTTCATTGTCCACATCAAAATCGAAGGCATCGATCAGATCAACAGTACCACTACTTGGAATAGTTCCAGCATTTTCCGTGCTATCATTAATTGTAATATAATTATCTTCGGAAGATATTTCCACTATAGTATTATGAATATCACCAATTCCGCCAACTTCTTCCAGGATAAGACTTAAAACAGCATTCTCCCCGAATTCGACAACATCATCATTTCCGGATATTATAGAATAATCAGAAACGATCACAAAATATCCTGATGGAATTACCTGTACAGGATATATCATTGGAGGTCGATTATAACCGTTGATGATCAGTTCGGCGTCACCGGGTACAACAGAAACAGCATCGAACATTATTTCTGCATTTCCTGCTATGTCAGTGGCTTCAGTTCCGATCAGCTCTCCATCTTGCATTAATGTACACTGCATGTCTTCAACCGGACTTCCCCCGCTTTCTACATATACAGAATATGTTGATGTTCCCAGGAGAATTATAGAACTCTGGGTTACATCTATTTCAATCGGTTCATCTGTCCAGATGGAAAGGGCTGGATCTCCCAGCACATTACAATCATAGAAACACCAGCGTAAAGCACCTTCTTCCCATTGTCCGGGAGCTGTAACCCAGGGTGATGTATCTGTTTTAGATTCCAGATGAGCCGAACCTATCCAGCGCGTTTTATCGCTGTACAGAGCGTCCACAAATTCCCTGTGCAAGTGTAAAGACGGTCCTTCTGTTTGTCCCTCATTGAACCATCCGTAACGGGAATTTCCAACAAAAGCTGCAGCAAAATTATCTATTTTCACCATGTGTTCTGCAATGCAGTCATCGGAATCAAAACCACCACTCATACAGCCATGAGTATAAACGAATGTGAAATTATGATCAACGCCATTAACCAATGAGAAGTTTGTGTTTGTGATGTCAGAGTTAGTCATTCGCAGAGCGTATTCTGTATTTGCGTGCCCGGCATGATGAATAAAAGCTTTTCCTTCATTTATTTTGTTGATCAATTCCGTATCTGACCAATAGCCCAGATCGCGATCGTACATCGTTTCATAATCGTGGTCAACGGGAATACCATTCGTAGTGTATCCATTATCATCGTGGAAACCTATTAGAAGATCGAGAAAGTCACCGCCCCAGGTTTGAGGATTGCTATACATATCCTCACCCACTAAAAGCGGTTTCTGCAATTCCCCAAGAACGGGAGTATCCTGATAAGATATTGTTTTATTAAGCATAATACTTAATTCTGAAAGATCGCTGAAAGACATCCTGCCCACAGAAACATCGGGCAGCAGATCATCTTCTCCGATCTCACCCCAGAGGTTATCACCATCATCATTCCAGGTGCC
>DAOUUD010000051.1 GCA_030668345.1 Candidatus Cloacimonadota bacterium
CAAGATTTATACTGAAACCGGAGGAAACATAAAGTAGAACAAACAATACAGGTGTGAGAAGCTCTACCAGTAAATATTGTATGGGAATCTTAATACTGCAGTTCCTGCATTTTCCTTTAAGAAGCAGATAACTTAATATGGGAATATTATCTGCAGGTTTTATCTTCTTATTACATTGAAGGCAGTGTGAGCCGGGAAAAACTATCGATTCTCTGCGCGGGATACGGTATATGCAAACGTTAAAAAAACTACCAAGTACTGCACCGAGAATTACCAGGAAAAAATAGATCATTTTCCATCCTGTAAAAATATAATAAGCTCGAATTAAAACTAATTCGAGCTTATTATGAAAATATTATTTCAAACCGTGACTGATAGCCAATCCAAGATTAAATATAGGCAGATAAATAATAATGATGATATAACCCACAAGACCAGCCATCAGGATGATAAGAAGTGGTTCGATGAGTGATGTTAAACGATCGATCACAGAATCCACAAGTTTCTGATGAAATTCGGCAGCTTTTCTCAGTAAGCTGTCCATATCTCCGGTTTCTTCTCCAGTAGAGATCAACTGCAAAAGAGTTGGCGGAAAGACCTTTGTCTTCTTAAAAGCTCCTGCTACACTGTAACCTTCTTTAACAGAGAACCTGGCTTTTCGGCAAGCTCCTTCTACTACCGCATTTTGCACAACATTCTCAACCAGTTCCATCGTTTCCATAATGGGAACACCTGCATACATCAAGATGCTGAACGTTCTGGAGAATTTGCTCATGATCGAATTTTCCAGAAGATTTCCGATCACAGGTAATTTCAAGATTATACTATCTACCAGGAATCGTCCCCTATCGGAAAGGTAAAACACAAAGGAAGCCATAATTAAAGCGAGCAATCCCAGGAAAGTAAAGAATACATTTTCACGAATCACATTACTAATGGCAATAGCTATCAAAGTAGGCCCGGGAAGATCGGCATTAAAACTTTCATAAACTTCAGCAAACTTAGGTATAATATAATAGAACAATCCCCACACAACAAATGCAAGGAAAACCAAAATGAAAATAGGATATGACAATGCAGACCAGACCTTACGGCGGGTGTCTTCGATCTTTTCCAGGTAGATTGCCAGTTCATCCAGAACCGTGTGAAGAGTACCGGATACTTCTCCGGCTTTCACCAGAGAAATATAAAGAGAATTAAAAACACCCGGGTGTTGCTCCATCGATTCGGAAAGGCTGAAACCTTTTTTAATATCGTTTGCCAGTTTATTCAATACTTTTCTGAAACGCTTGTGCTTCTCTCCCTTTGCCAGGCTGGAAAGGGATTTTTCAATTGTAAGACCTGCAGAGAACATTGTGGCCATCTGGCGGGTGAAGAACACAAGAACTCTTAAACCTACACCGGTTCGCAGCTTATATAATGTAAACATTATTTTGTCGAACATCGACATTTTGCTGGAAAATACACCATCGGAGGTAGATTTAACCGAGATGATAATGCTGCCTTGTTTGGTTAATTTATCTACTGCCTCGTCCATTGTTCCGGCTTTTAGAGTACCTTCTATACGAACACCGTTAGTATCTTTAACTATATATTGGAAAGCTCCCATAAATTATCCTTCAATAATCGAAATTAATCGGAAACAGTTAATTTGATAACCTCTTTAATCGTGGTTACACCCTGTTTCATTTGTAAAATTGCACTATCATGTAAAGTCTGCATCCCATTCTTTATAGCTGTATCACGAATGAGATCCTGATCTTTTCCTTCGAAGATCTGTCTTCTGATTTCTACCGTCACTTCCAGTATTTCAAAAATACCCGTTCTACCGGAATATCCCGTATTATCACAGTGTACACAACCTTTACCTTTCTTAAAGTTAATATCGGCAGCTTCTTCCGCTGAAATCCCGACATCCTGCAGTTCTTCTTGGGAAGGTGTGTAATCTGTGATACAGTTCTTACAGATTGTTCTCACCAATCGTTGAGCCATTATCAGGTTCAAAGATGAAGCCACCAGGTAAGACTGAATTCCAATATCCAGAAGACGTGTAATTGTGGCAGGTGCATCATTAGCGTGCAGGGTTGTGAACACCAGATGCCCGGTAAGAGAAAACTTGATGGCGATGTCTGCTGTTTCGTGGTCTCTGATCTCACCGATCAGTACAATATCGGGGTCCTGTCGCAAAACAGAGCGTAATGACCTGGCAAAAGTGAGATCAATTTTTTCTTTTGTTTCGATCTGAGTAATACCATCCAACCTGTATTCCACAGGGTCTTCCACAGTTACTATATTCGTTTCAATGTCCTTGATCTCTTTTAAGGCAGCGTGAAGTGTAGTGGATTTACCACTACCAGTGGGACCCGAAACAATAGTAATTCCGTAAGGACGTTTAATCCATTTGCGGAACGTTGTCAGGTTTTCTTCTGTGAAACCAAGCGTGGTAAGGTTGAAACCGAATTCACCTTTATCCAGAAGACGCATAACTACTTTTTCACCGGTTACGGTGGGAACGATGGAAACACGAACGTCAACGCTTTTTACAGCAGTTCTCAGCGAAATATGTCCGTCTTGTGGAAGACGTCTTTCCGCAATATTCAATTTTGACATAACCTTAACCAGAGAAACCATGCCAGGATGAAGTCCGATAGGAGGAGACATTACTTCGCGCAAAGCACCGTCTATTCTGAATCTTACACGGGTGTTTCTGGTTAGCGGCTCAATGTGAATATCGGTTGCATTGGATTTGATAGCCTCTGTAATTATCAGGTTGATCAATTTAACAACCGGGGCATCAGCATCAACCTTTGTATCTATAGAGATTTCATTTTCATCTTCATCTACAGCTACAAATTCAAAACTGCCTACTGCGTCTTCCATTTGCGAGGTAGTTCTTATATTTTTGTAATATCTTTCCAATGTATCTGTCAGGGTCGAGTCACCAATAAGCACTGGAGTAATATTCTTTCCCAATACTTTTTTCAAGCTGTCGTAATTGACGATATTTTCAGGATCGGTCATGGCTACCACGATAGAATTACCTTTTTTCTTGATCGCCATAACTCTATTTTCTACTGCAAAAGGTTCCGGGATCAGTTTGACGATCTGCAAATCCAGATTCAGCAGTTCGTCTTCTTTTACTACCTCATAATCAAGTTGAAGATAGAGAGCATTCAGAAGATCTTTCTCTGTAATGTAGCCAAGTTTACGAAGAGTTTCACCCAGTTTCAAACCAAAATTCACCTGTTTGTTTATGGCTTCTGTTACCTGGTCTTCAGTTACAACTCCCCGGTGAATTAAAATTTCACCTATCTTGGCAAACTGAGGATTAAAGGTCATTTATTTATTCTCCTTTACAATAGGTTCAGTCTAATCTACATACCTGTTCAAAATCACCGTTATCTGGTTCGATACTTGAGTACCAAGAATTAAAGCTGTGATCTGTACAGCAATAGTTCCCGGAGGTGATGGAACGGGTGGCGGGCATTCATATTTGTAGAATCTGTAGTATTTCAAGACCTCTCCATCATTGTCTGTTATACCAAAGAAGTCAGGTGTAAAATCAGGATGCGTAGGAAGCATATTGAGCTGTGATTCCAAAACCGGTATACCCTTCTCGGAAGTGAAAATAACTTCCTGCCCATGAATCGGGTTATTCTGTCCGTCTGTTACTGTTGCATACACTTTGGGAGATAGCTCTACGGTATGATCGCGCCAATCGGAAGGATTGTTATAAATATCCCAGTCTATGTGGTTGGGTATAGCTACGATGTCTATTGTAGGTTGTTGTAATGGCAGAAAAATTGTATCCTGATCTATAAATACCTCTCCGGGTTCATTGCCGGAAACTTCAACCTCTATAACCACTGGATCATTTGTATGTGATCCTTCATAAATAAGGTAAGTATATGCTAATCCTTCCAGGGAATCACCATTAGCATTTTCATTGCCCACGTATGCATCGGCAACAATTTCCACCCAACTGGAATCGTTTGGTAATGAGAAAAATACAGTTGTACCATAATCAACCGGATTACCATAAGTATCATTAAGCAGAGCTGCAACTTCAATTTGCCAGTATCCGGCTCCCACATTAACACCGGAATCATGACCTCCGGTAGAAATATCTACTGAGTTGGGTGGACCGGCATGTACAACAATATTAGATTTAGTAGCAGATATTGTATCCCCGGCAGCATTATAGGTGAATACTTTCAGACTGGCAGTTCCTGAAGCAGAACCGCTATTAATGGGCACCGATGCATGCCCGCCGGATGAAACAACGCTCACAGAATCGCTGGAAGGCCAGTAAACCTGGTTGTCAATATTAGTTCCTAAAGGAGCATTAATAAATTTGAAATACACTGTTCTTGGTTCTTCAACCAAATTGCTATTTGCATCATACAGGCTCACATTGAATTCATAAGATTCCTGCCCGCCTGTTCCGGCAACCTGGATATCTACCTGAGCGGAGACATCAAACCCGATAGAGTTAACATCTGTAGTAGGCAGTTCCGGTTGAATAATTATTGCAACTTCCATTTGAGTTGTAATAGTGTGAGTAATCTCTTCTTCATCCGCGTTGATTTCTACATAATTTGTAGAAGCAACAATAGCAGCGGTTCCGGGTAATCCATTATCCCAGAATTCCACAGAAGCTATACCAGTGCTGTCTGTAATATCAAAAGCTATTATGTTACCAAGGTTAGTACCAAAATTCACTCTTTGTTCATTAACAATAAAGTTATCGCTATCTTTCACAAGCACAAAAATATCAGCATAAGTAGCATTATCATCATCTGCATAAATGGTATCGGGTACTGCCCAGATCGTAAGATTGTAGAACTCATCCGGTGGAGTTTCTTCAGTAGGTTCAAACACCCTGTTATCGCAAGAGTTAATTATTACGATCGATAAAACTGCTATAAAAGCAAAAACCGCAAGAAATTTAATCCTTTTCATATTACCTCCTATTCCTGAATTTCTTCAGGAACTTTTTCCTGAATTTCTTCAGGAACTTTCTCCTTGATCAATCTTTTTTCAAGGCGTTCATCAATATCATATTCCACATTATAATCATCGAATGTAACCACACGAGGTGTGATCTCGATGATAAGGTCTGTAGTGTTCATGTTTGTTACGTGATGTTGAAAGAGATAGCCCAGAATGGGAATTGAACCGAGAAGCGGAACTTTGTTCACTGTTTTTACAATGTTGGTGTTCAATAAACCACCAACAATTATCTTCTGTCCGTCGGGAACAGTTACAGTAGAAGTGATTTTTCTCACCTTAGTTCTGGGTATATATCCACCCACAAGTTCCAGAACCGAACTGACTTCGGGTTCTATTTTTGTTGTAATAAATCCATCTCTATTTACTTTTGGCCTTACTTTCAGTTTTATTCCTACTTCTTCACGTTCTACCTGAATGTTCTTTTCGGAATCTTCCGCAATAAAAGGAATGATCTCACCTATGTGGATCTCGGCTTCCTCACCATTAAGGGCAGTTATTCTGGTATCGGTAAGAAGCTTAGCTACATTGTTCTCCAGAAGCCAGTCAATAGTAATATCAAAAGCTGTCATCTGGCGGCTGAAAAGACCCATATCAGCCAGGTCATCCAGGCGCTGGAAATATTGACTTTCCGGAAGTTCTCCCAATGGAACAAGATCTCCATGCGGAATTGCACCGGTTTCATCTGTGTAATTGTAGGGAAGTCCCACACCATCGGCTGTCATAGCATCTTCTGCCAGGATGGTGGTAAGGTGATTCAGCTTGGTCCAGTCAATACCGAATTTCTTTGCATCGGAAACAGAGATCTCTATCAAGCGTGCCCTGATCTCGATCTGTTTCTGCGGAATATCTATCTCTTCCAGTTTTTTGCTAATTTCGGCAAATGTTTCCGGATTGGCACGCAGCAAAATGGAATTCTGTCCCTCAATGGGAACTGCTTCACCGGGCATAATGGAAAGAGCTTTTACTATTTTATCTGCATCAACATAATTAAGGTTGATAATATAAGTTCTTTCGCCAATTTCTTCTTCGATAAGAGCTTTTTCTCCTACGATAAAGGTTTTTTCTCCAACTAATCGATAGGAAAGTCCAATTGATTTTACCACCAGCGCCAGAGCCTGCTCAATCGGTACTTCTTTCAGATGAATGGTAATTTTTCTTTCTTCCGTTTCTGCCTTTTCTGTTTTAACATCCATTGCCAGAACTATATTGCAACCACTCAGGTGTGCCATAGTGGAAACAATATGAGAGATAGAAGCATCTTCGGCATTCAGTGTTATTTTCTTGTACAAAAGACTTTTAGTATCATCCTGCGCAAAAAGACTACCGGTAAAAAGTACAACAAAAAGCATCACCAGCACTACGTTAACGTTAAATTTTCTCATACATTCTCCTTAATATTACCAATTATATTCTCTTGATTTTTTTGTTTTGCTTGTGGTCTGTTGAATTTCTTTAGGTCGCTCCGGTAATTTCTGAAGCTTAAGAACTCCCAAAGTATTTTGATAAGTGTAAGTTATTTCACCTTCACGAATATCAGTGATTTCTCCCTTGATGAATTTATCACCAATACTGTAGATAACTGTTTTTCCCTTATGAGAAATTGCAGCTTGTTTCCTGCCATTTTCAGGAACTATTGTAGATTCGAGACGTACCATATTTTCCACATCTTCACGCCATTGTTTCTCAATATCCTTAATAGTTTTTACAATAAGATTCTGTTCCAATGGGTCTTTTGTAACTGTGAAGACAAACTGTTTTCTATCTCTGATAGATTCCTCAATATTATGGATCTCTGTTAAAAGCTCTTCACTAAGTGCTATCTTCTTGTACATGGAATCGGTGGGGACTTTGTACACTTTATGATAGAGATTGTAATCTCTCATGCCAAAAGCGATCATTAAGGTTACGATCAAGATAATTACAAAATCTTTCAAATATTTATGTTCCATACTATCTCTCCTTTATGATCTTTAAAGTAGAAAGTTCGAGAGTTACTTTGTAACGTGTTGCAGTTTCTATATCACCATTATCATCATTTCTGTCTTTACTCAAAGGTGTAATATCCAGGGTTTTGATCTTGATTATGTTATCAAAGCTTTCCATTTCAGAAAGGAATCGTCCCATTTGTATAAAAGTACAATTAAGAATCGTTGTATATTGCTGCTCTACCAAATATGTGGATGTAGAGGAAACAACTTTGGGAAAGATAGAATGCACAGCAATTTTGTACTTATCCGCCATATCGGTGAGTTTCTTGATGAAAGTATTTACTTCTTCCGATGAAAATTCCCCCTTGTCTGTCATACTTTGAAAAATAATTTTGGAGATCTCCTCCAGTTGTTCGTTAAGAACTTTGGCGCTGTTAAGTTTTTCCTGTTCCGCTTTAATATGCTTATCATAGACATTTATTTTTGCCATCTTAGCATTGATCGATTTTGAGCTGAGATAGAAGAAACACATTGCAGTAAGAATGATAGCACAAAGCAGAATGAGATATTTTTGCTGCATCATGATCGACCTCCCTTCTTTTCGGAATCCTTGGTAATACAGTCGATCTGGAAACGTAATATCTCAACATCTTTCTCGATATCATAGGTAGATTTTACAAATTGGATTTCAGGAAAATCTATATTTATCTGTTTATTACTTTTCAGTTCGTTAATGAAATTGTTAATTAGATCAAACTCCCTCTGTTCTTTATCTAACCTGGTTATACCATATAAACTGAGGTGGCCACCCTTGAAAGAGAAATGCGTGATCGCTATTTTATCGGTGGTCTTTTCTGAAATTGCTACCAGCTTCTTTGACCAGAAAATCCTCTCTGTAATCACTTTAGCTAACCTTTGCAGGTCTTTTGAAGAAAGGAACTCTCCACTAACTTCATAGGTTTTGATCTCTTCCTTGATATCCTGTAATAAAATTTTACGGTTTTCAATCTTGCTATTCAAGTTGAAATTAAGCAGCATCACGATAATCGATACGATAACCAGGGTTAAACCATACGATATTGCTGTTGCATTAAAGGTTCTTTTTTCTGTTTCTATCTGCTGTCTTAATTCGCCAAATTTATTCAGGTTTATTTTGAAATAAAATTGTTGCATAGCCTCTCCTCTATTCCGGTCTCATTGCCAAGCCCAGGGCCAGTGCAAACTGAGGGTCTTTCTCGTGAGAGAATTTATCGGACTTATCTAAATCTAAAAACGGATTATAAACTTCGGTAGAAAGTTTTAACTGCTCTTCCAAAAATTCACTCAAACCAATTAATTTAGCACTTCCACCAGCCAGCAATATTTTTCGGAAGTCACTATTACTTGCTTCCTTCACATAAAATCTGAGAGATCTTTTTACTTCCTGAGCAATATGTTCGGCAGTGGATTTTTCTGTGATATCGAGTCCAATAAGAGAAGATTTACCATCGGTTGCGTCAGCTTTTTTTAAACCATGTTCAAGTTTATAATTTTCTGCTTCTTCAAAGCTTATATTTTTTTGTTTCATGATATCTTTAGTGAAATTGTACCCACCCCAACCGATATCACGGGCAAAGAATTTTGCTTTGGGTCCGTAGATGATCATATTGGTTTTAAATGCTCCGATATTCAGGATCACATACACACCATCTTCCACGTTTTCATTAAGCATGAAACTGTTTGCTACAGCCAAGGATTCCAGGTCTACGATGCCCGGTGTCAAGCCGGCGGAAGTGAGAATGTTGGAATGTTCCTGCAGAAGCGACTTGGTGGAAGATGCAAGAAGAATATTCATATTATTGGTTTTTTCTTCAACACTAAGGACCTGGTAGTCGAGAAGCATCTCCGCACCACTGATAGGCAGGTGTTTTTTAGCTTCAAAAAACAGCGCGGATTCCAATTCGTCATCCGGCAGGAAAATTGTTTTTATCTGTTTGATGCTGGCGTTATCGCCGCCGATAGAAGAGACAATATGCTTTATTTTTTTAGGTTTTAATTTCATCGATTTCAGCATACCGGATAAAATAGGAGCAAAACGATCTGGTGAGAGATCCGATAAAATTGGTTCGATTCCTTCCGGAATTGTCGAACGGACTTCACAATTCAAGAGCTTGTAGCCATGATGCAACTTCTTGAGGTGAACCATTTTGATACTATGATTACCTATGTCCAGACCGATAGATTCCTTGAATCTGATCTTTTTCTTTTTAGCCATGTAACCTCACATTAATTATTTGGTTATTTATTATTTATATCAAAAAGATTTTGGTGGTGATTTGAAAGACCACGACTCTTTTTTAAATGCTGTAAGAGTTGCTTCACCAAAGCCCTCGTATATCTGTGGATAATCCGGGGGTTGCACATATAAAAACCTTTGATCATAATGATAATCTTTACTATAACCTGTTCCTTGTCCAGGTAACCCATGAGTTCCATCATAATGATAAAGGCTCATATCCCATTGATTGTCACCCGGATGGTTGTAAGGATCAGAACCAGAACGGTGAACAAAACCTCTGCGACGTTGCGCAATTGCTCCGAAGATATGTATTGTACCACGTTCATAGGAAGCAGGGATTGTTGTAACAAAATCATTAGAAGATTCGGGCCAGACAGGATTATACCAGGGATAGTCAGTGCCGTATGGCACAGCATAATTTGAAGGATTATCATTCGGATAACTGTTCAAATATCCGGGAGATTCATAAGGA
>DAOUUD010000221.1 GCA_030668345.1 Candidatus Cloacimonadota bacterium
CAATTCGTGATGAAGAAGGAAAATCCATATGGAATACGGAACCGGATAAAGATTTCTATGTTGTAGATGCTGATAAATGTATCGGTTGCCGGCTCTGCGTGAAACCCTGCCCCACCGATGCAATTCGGATTATCAATGGCATTGCCGTTATTGATATGAACAAGTGCATTGCTTGCGGTATCTGTATAGAAGGTGATGGTAAAAGATACAAAGGTTGCCCTGTAGATGCTATTTATATTGAAAAATAATCCTTTTGATAAAAAACACATAAACGGTTTATCAAAATTATAATAAGTATCTTCAGATAACATTCGCAAAGAAACACACTAATTTATTACTGAATAACAAGATACGATCGATTTGTCCGTATGGCATACAGGTTGCATTAATTAATCCGCAAATGGAGGTATAAAATGAAAAAAAGCATGATTCTCATTCTAACATTTCTGATGATTGGAGGAGTTTCTCTTTTTGCACAAGAAGATGTAGAAGTAGAAGTAACTGTTGATGAATTTGAAGAAGCAATGGAAGAAGTGGAAGCAGCTCTTGAGGAAATTGAATCTATCAAGGGCATCGAACCTATTTTAATAAACATTAACAGAACATCTTCCAATTCTCCCAAAATTGGAATATATTCTGCTGATCTGGATTTTGAAGATGCCTACAAGATGCACTATCCATATTGTTATGGTGTTCTGGTAAAAGGTGTAACACCAAACGGGCCTTCTCATAAAGCCGGTATTATCAGCGGTGATATTATCATGGAGTTCGATGGCAAAAAAGCCCGATTTGAAGATCATCTTGATAAAATGGTCAAGAGTAAGAATTTTGGCGATGAAGTTGAAGTAAAGTTTTTCCGAGATGAAGAAGTTCTCGTTACTAAATTAGTTCTTTCTAAATCAACACCCGAAGAAAAGAAAGACATTATGATAACTAAAGACGGGAAGGAAAAGAAAAAACTTTCCGTAGGATTTGGTGGTGGAAGCTGGATACCCGTTTGGTATGCTGCAAAAGATGAATTTGAAGACATCAATTATGTATTGAATGAATATGGCTTTAACGGTTTGGATAAAAAGGGTATTTTCATGAATGGCGGTGGTGGAAAAGGTAACGTTGGAAAAGGCTGGTTCCTGGGAGGTATGGGTGCCGGATATTCTATCGACAGGAAAAAAGGATATACTACAGAAGCAGGAGAAGATGTTACTCGTAGAATGTATTATAGTAATGGTTATGGTGGAGTTACCTTAGATAAAAGATTTGCAATTTCCAAAAAAATAATTACTTCTTTAGGCTTTATGCTTGGCTGGGGTGGTCACACGCTTGAAGTATCGCAAACGGATGGTAATTATGACTGGACTTCACTAAATGATGATATGGATGAATCTACAAATAATTTCATTGAGATGGAAAGAAGTTACATAATGTTCCAGCCCAAAGCCATGTTAATGGTAAGGATCATCGATTGGCTTGGTATTAGAGCAGAAGCAGGTTATTTCTTGAGTCATTCATTTACTAGTGGATGGGAATCTGTTTCCTGTGAAGATAATTTTGAAATAACCAATTCTCCCGATACATCCTATGATGGTTATACAATTTCAATCGGACCCTGGTTCGGATTTTAAGATTGACATCTGATATATAATTATAGTCTCTGACAGAATGAAATCTGTCAGAGATTTTTTTATTAGGAAAAAATATGTTTCAAGCACTATCGAGTAAAATAATTACAGGTTTTATTTCACTGAGCATGATGTTATTATCTTCTTATGAGGGTAATCATGCCAGATTTTCAGATATTAGCTATTCTTTCCTGGGAGATAAGATTTTCATCTCTGCCAAACTTGAAAATGCCTTTGAAAATGATTTTGAAGAGATCTTTAAATCTGGTCAACAGATAGATATTTATTTTAATATTGAATTTAAAAACGGTTCAGATGTAATATTTAATGAAGAATTTGTGCATTCAGTTATTTTTGATCCTCTTTCACAATTTTTTAATATAACACTTGAAGAACAAAAAGAAAATCTTACAACAGATTCATATCAACAACTTCTAGAGGAAATATCTCAAATCGAATATACTTATGAAAATTCTGAACTGGATAATGCTGTTGTTTCACTTGAATCATCTTTAAAAAAGATAAGGCTTCAATCGATGAAAAAAAAATACGACCTAATGATGCTCTGGAATTTTAAAAAACCAAAAATTGAAAAACAATGCCGGAAAGTTGATCGTGAATCTTAGAATTGGTCTTCGAGGGATAGTAATAGTTCTTTTCCTGGCTTTATATCTTACTAGCCTGATAATAATTAATGCTTTTTTTATTGAGAAGCACAAACAATCGAGTGAAGCGTTCCAATCTTTGAAATTTGATGAGTCGTTTCTTTCTCTCACTTATCAAAAGGAGCAGGATAGTATTTAAGCGCGCAGACTTCTAAAACAATTCAAAGCAAGCCAGGCAGCATCTGAAATGATACGCCATGAAGCTCAGATATACTCCTCGGTTTTTCTTTTTTTGTTGATGATTCTTTCTGCCTCTATTTTTATATTAGTTTTTTATAAAGCCACCAAACCTCTTAAAGAGTTGCGGACTGCTACTGCAAAGATTCGTGAAGGTGATTTTTCAGTTCAGCTTCCCGAAACCGGTATAAAAGAGATCAAAGAATTGAAACAGTCCTTCAACAGCATGTCTCGTGAACTTATTGATATTCAGAAAAAACTGGTTCAGGCAGAAAAAGAAATGTTATGGAAGGAGCTCTCACGCATTCTTGCACACGAAATAAAAAATCCCCTCACACCCATTCAGCTTTCAATTCAAAGACTGGAAGAAAAATATGAAGAAAATCCGGAAAAATTTAAGGAAATATTTCCGGAAGCAGTAAAAATAATAAACCAGGAAATCGGTAATCTGCATAATCTTGCACGTTCTTTTTCTAA
>DAOUUD010000062.1 GCA_030668345.1 Candidatus Cloacimonadota bacterium
CTATTAGGACCGGTAGATGCAACACAGACAGCATTAGTAGCATTGCCAGGATAATGGGGGTAAGTAGCAAGATTTAAATTATCATTTCCTGCAGCACATGTTACTATTGCTCCATGACTCATGGCATAATTAACAGCGGCGTTCGCAGTTGCACTACCTCCTGCACCTCCCCAGCTACAATTAATTATATCAGCGCCTGAATCTGCACAGTAATAAATTCCCAGGTCACCACTGTAAATCGAATTGGATGGTGTATTATCCGGTGAATGGCGGGATGAGATAAGTTTGACGGTCATAGTCGGGCCTGTTACACCGATATAATTATCACCAACTGCACCAGCACAACCGGCAACATGAGTGCCATGGTCATTATCTACATAGTCTTGATAAGACTGGTTGTTATTATTATAGAAATTCCAGCCGATACAGTCGTCTATTTTTCCATTTCCGTCATCGTCTATTCCATTACCCCCGGAAACAGATCCGGTAGCCCAGTTTATGGTCATGCCGGGTGTTGAGTTGAGTTCGGGTTCATTAACCCAGATATTGTCCTGCAGGTCAGGATGATTCCATTTGATGCCGGAGTCTACAATACCGATAACGATATCTTCATTTCCGGTTGTATAATCCCAGGCTGGTTCGCTACGAATGAATTCATGAAACCATTGCATATCGTAAGAAGCATCATTGGGTACGTAATCAAATTTGTAAACAGGTTCGTACTCAGCATAGATAATATTTGGATCGGCTGCAAGTGCTTTCAATGCTGCTTCGATATTATCATTACTTGCCAGAGTGATATTGTAAATACATCTTGGATAGAGTCCGTTATCGTTCCAATCCAGATCTTTCACAAAATCGATACGCTGTTTCAAATCTACAAATTCATATTGCTCGGCCAGAAGATCAAAACTTGCTATCCCGGTTTCAATAATACCATCATTAAGTTCATGTTCCAGGATACATTCCCGGTTACCGATAGCATCCCATTCAAATCCCACAATTATTCTTCGGGGAAGAAAATACTCCTCATTAAATGGCATTGCTACATCAGCAATAAGTGATGTGAAGCACATCACAGTTACGATAAAGAAAAATAATCGTTTCATAAATCCTCCATTTATTGTTTATTTTAACATTAACATTTTTTTTATACTTGTATACTTTCCACCTGTTTTCATTTTATATAAATAAATACCACTGGAAACACTTTGGTTGTTGTTGTTTTTACCATTCCAGACTATTGTGTGTATTCCGGCATTGAGATTTTCGGAAACAAGCGTTTTAATAAGCTGACCACGAATGTTGTAAATGTTCAAACTTACATATCCGTTTTCTTCGATGCTGAAACTGATGTTTGTTGTTGGGTTGAAGGGGTTGGGGTAGTTCTTACCAAGGTTGTTAACAAAAGACGGAACATTGTTTTCGTTAGTTCCTGATGGATTTAGAGAAATAGCAATACCTTTAATGCAGAAATTGTAATCATACGTTGGCGTGAGAGGTATCCAGTTGGTGGTTCTTATATATGCTCCTTTTCCTTCAACACGTGGACCAGCATCGTGATATGCTAAAGGTATCATTCCTGACAGGGAGTGTATTCTGTATCCAATGAAGTACTCGCTATCAAGGTCTATAGGTGCAAAGTCTTCAAGAACCACTTCTACCCATTCGCCATCAGTAAAATCAAAGATTTGTTTTTCTGAAACCAGTAAATCATCTTTCCAGATCTGACCGTAGATTTCACCATCTGCCGGATCAAATGGAGCGACAAACTGGACCTTTGCAAATGCATCGTTAGCATGGTTTGTTAAATCTTCCCCTGCCACCCGAATAGCACATGACATATCCATAAGAAGCTGCAATTGACCAACAGGATCACCAGCATAGTTAAAAATATGATTATATTGATAATGTTCCAGTTCGAAATTAATCACTGGATTTGCTGCTGTGATTACAACTCCTGTCTCATCAAAATAATTACCATCTAAACTTGCAGTAGCTGTATATTCTCCAGGTAGAACACCGGGTATTGTGTAATCACCTGATGCATCAGCAACCCCTGAGGTCATAAGCTGGTTGTCTTGATAAACATTAACATGGGAGTTCTCAGGACTGGTGGGACCCGTTACAGTACCTGTGATTGTTTCATAACTATCCAGGAAGAAGATTAAAATATTGTTTGCTTCATCCAGTTCGACTTCATGAGTTTCATAAAAATAGCCACCACCTGCTAATTCGATAATAGCTGTTGCCTGGTAGGTTCCTTCATAGATATAAAGCATATCGAAATATCCAGCCGGATCATCGACATAACAATCAAAGAACAATGGACCATTAAGAGTTATGTATGTATCCTCCACTGGAGCTCCCGTTCCATAAACCAAACCAGAAACATCAAAGGTAACTGTTCCTCCCTCGATGTTGATGACAGCACTGTGAATAATGTTGTATCCGCTTGGCATGCCGGTAGGAAGAGAGAACCAGCCGTCGGAAGAACCTCCCCAGCCAAAATTCAAATGATAGGTGTCGTCATTACCATTATAACCATCACAAATAATGGCATGTCCACCTGAACCGGAAGCAGAAATTCCGAATTCTGCAGGTTGAGCTTCCATCATATCTATCTGAAGATTATTATAAAAGGTATTATTTATATTCTCAGTATAGGTCGCTGTGTCGTAACCGAATTTATTTAAAAGAGCAGAGTAAGCATCAATTATAGAAGCTCCCGAGCCGCCGGAAGAATAGTCCATTTCCACTGCTACTCCAGTAGCAAATGATAAAGCAGAAATCATATCATTGGTAGGATTGTCATAATTTTCATAGGCAACTTTTAAATCGTCTAAGTATGGATTCAATTCCGGGAATGATGGGAAATCATAAAGTAAATAATCATCATCAATATGAATGGGGGGAGATGTGTAAGTGGAATAATAATCGTCTGTATCATCAAAGCTTACATCACCTATCCAGCGGTGATAATGCATTATTTGCGACAATGCTGTAGCTGTACACCCAACAACGCAACGTTGCATGGTGCTCGGATCGAGAGGACAGAAGCTCCAATATGGTTGAGGATTTTGATTCCATTGAGTTTCGACCCAACCACCTGTAGGACTATACCCTTCAGGGGGCCAAATATCATCTCTGTTCTGAGGAGGGTCGATATTTCCTTCCAGATAGTTTCTCCACAAAGTTCTATTTGCGCTTTTTACTTCATCTGATGTTAAAGGAATAGCTTCTAATCTTAATTGCATGTCTTTTTTCACATATTGATAACCAACATTTTGCCAGATATCCTCTGCTACAAAGTTATTGCGGAAAGAATACCCAATTACTGGCAATATATCTGTATCTGTTGAAATTGCAATAAAACCTTGAGGATTCAGGTGAAAAACATAAGCCAGTGTTGATCCATCAATATCTCTCATTTCAAAGACATCGGTTATGGAATAATCTTCTTTTTCCTGAATTTGTAGTTTCAAATTTGTAACTCTCAGAGCTTGTTCGTAATTTATATGCTCAGCAAATAAACTAACAACCAAAACTGTGAAAATTAATAACATAAATAATCGTTTCATAAATACTCCTTATTACTTATTTTCTAAATTTTTAATACTTTTTTCATTTTAGATGAAACTTGCCTGACTTTTTGTCAAGTTCATTAATCCAACTATAATTCAGTCAGAAATAACAACGGCCAATTTATTTTTCTGAAGTATTTCTACTTCATCAAAATCATTTTTTTTACTTCTGTATAGCCTGAAGCTTCTAATTTGTAGAAATAAATACCGCTGGAGACCTGAATTCCAGCGTTATCTGTACCGTTCCAAATAACAGTGGATATTCCGGCAGTTTTAAAATTATCGATCAGGGTTTTTACTAGTTGTCCTTTGGTGTTATATACTTTCAGTGTGATCTTACTTGATTCCGGGAGATCAAATTTAATAGTGGTTTCGGGATTGAACGGATTGGGATAGTTCAACATGGCAGGTTTATTATTTGGAATTAATTCGGGTTCGGTACCTGTAGGATTGCTATCCACAATGGTTCGGATCATTATATTTCCGGTTTCAAGGAGTTCCCAGCCAGTTTCATCTGTATAACTATAACCAGAACTGCTCTCGTCCAGTCCGATTGCAGAAGAATTTACAAATTCCTGGATACCGGTAAAGAAACTTCCCTGGGTTAGAACAGGTCGTTCACATGTCGGAATTATCAACATATTCCAACCTTGAGCTAATTCGGAGGAGGGAAAACTTATAGGATTAACCAGAAGACTTCCGGGAAATCCACCATTATCATCCCAAATTTTTATTACCAGCGGTCCTGAGTTCAAAGATTCAATATAAACATTTATATGGGTAAGAGTTTGAGATTCCCGATTATAATTCGGAGTGAATTTAACAGCCATATTGTTTAATATTCCACAATTAAATCCTGATTCACAGGTGCCGTCATCGTGTAACAAAATATCTGTAGTAGGAGATGGAACAAAAACAAATGCTTCGTTGGAATATTGCGATTCATCACCGTCATAAATGGCAGCGATAACATAAAAATTAAAAGAATCCGTGATCGGTTCATTGTGAATAAAAGTTGTATCAGTAGTGGAACCAGCCAGATCATAACCACCTGCACTGCTGGTTGAGTGATAGATATTAAAGCCTTCATAACCAGGAGAGTAGGGTTCGTTCCAGTTTAACATAACCGTACGGTCTTCCAATAATGTGGCGGTGTTATTTTCAGGTGGAGAACCGGGATAAGTTACAGCTGTTATCATAATGTCGTCCAATTGGACCCCGAACGTAGAAGGCGGGTTACTATTCGAATGGAACCCTATTCTTAACTTAACGACATATCCGGATAGAACCGATAGGTCATTATACCCGGACCAGCTATCCGAAAAAAGCGTCCAATCATTAACTGAACCTGTGAAGACAGCATTTATGCCGTTGGGATTACCCATAGGGTTTGAAATTGAATTCCAGCTTGACCATCCCAGACCGGTATAATGGCGAATTTCAATGGAAAAATAATCACAGTCAGGGAAAGAATTGTCATCAAGTTCTGCCCGTACGAACATATCAAAAGATAACTGACTTTCTTCAGGAAGGTTGATAACTGGACCTTCAATGTAGTTTTCCATATACGGGTTATATGAACTCGTTGCGGGATCGAAACAACCGATTGCAGAAATGGGAGAAGGCGCACTCGGATCGTTGAAAACATGCCAGAGATTACCACCAACCTCAGTATTGGAAAAACCGATAAAACCGGTTTCAATATTGCCGTTATTCGTGAATACTCCAGCCACATCAATGTTGTCGATGAAAACACCTGTAAATTCGGGATTGGTAGCAGTTGATGTGTTTGGGTCGGAAGCAAAGGCAAAACTGATGATCACATCTTCACCCAGATAGGAATCGGGAATTGTAATGGTTGTAGTTGTCCAGTCAGTTGATCCTCCCCAACCGGGAATCCCCGGGACACCATCGGGGTCCTCGCCATGTTCGTAGCCAAAACTGTACAGGCTTGTGCTATTATAAGCAGGAGTACAATCAGTTAAAATCGTAGCTTCTTCGTAATCCTGATCAGAGTTCCTGATGCGTACATTTAATCCATCCCAGCCATCGAAATTGCCATATGTACCCAGCTCTTCGATAGCTCTGTATTGAATAAAAGAAAGGTTTAGAGAACCGGAATTTGGTAATGAAATTACAGGAGTATCCAGTACCTGGTACCAACCGTCCAGGTAACCGCCATCGGGTAGAATTTCGGGGTCTGCCATGCGCCAAGATTTACCGGAACCACCATAAGCGTTAAATTCTGATGTATTCCAGAATGAACCGGGATCGGTAACATCTATCGTGCTCCACTCAATTAATCCACTCTCAAAATCTTCTACAAATACAGTATCTACGATTTCCCTGGTTGATGTTAGTGCATTTCGAGCAGCATTGTTTCTGATGATGATTTTGTTATTAGAAAAAAGCAAGCTGGTAAAAACCAGACTTGTTATGAATATATAAGAATATTTTCTCATTAACCGATCCAATGTCGTTGGATTTTAAATATGCATATATTATTCCATCTCAGAAATATATTTTATAAGATCGACAATTCGGCAGGAATATCCCCATTCGTTATCATACCAACTGAGTATTTTTATAAATCTGCCATTTACCATGGTAACCTGAGAATCAAAAATTGAAGAAGCCGGATTTCCGATGATATCTGTGGATACAAGTGGTTCTTCGGAGTATTCCAGGATGTCTTTCAAGTATGTTTCAGATGCATCTCTCATCAGTTTATTTATCTCTTCTTTGGTAGTTTCTCTTTCTACTATGATAGAAACATCTACTAAAGAAGCATTTGGTGTAGGTACTCGTACGGCCAAACCGTCTATCTTACCTTTCAGGACAGGAATTACTTTACCGGTTGCAGAGGCAGCACCAGTGGTAGTAGGAACAATATTCAAAGCAGCAGCACGTGCTCTTCGCAGATCTTTATGCGGGTAATCCAGAAGCCGTTGATCCATCGTGTAGGAATGTATCGTGGTCATAAAAGCGGATTTCACATCAAAATTATCGGTGATGACCTTCATTACCGGGGCAAGACAATTTGTTGTACAGGATGCATTGGAAATGATCTTGTCCTCTTTTTTTAAAGTTTCATGATTTACGCCCAGGACTATAGTTGCATCTACATCGCCTTTTGCCGGTGCAGAAATTATAACTTTTCTCGCTCCTGCCTGCAGGTGTTTGGACACTTCTTCTTTTGAGCGGAATATACCTGTAGATTCAACAACAAAATCAACATTCAGATCGTTCCAGGGAAGATTTTCCGGTGCTTTTTCTGACAGGACCTTTATGCTTGTACCGTTCACAATGATGCAGTTTTCCCCGGCTTCTACATTTTGTTTGTAGGTTCCATGTACAGAGTCACGTTTTAAAAGGTGAGCAAGAGTTTTTGTATCCATGAGGTCGTTAATGGCAACAATTTGAAAATCTTTTTTTCCAAATAATTCCCTGAAAACCAGTCTACCGATCCTTCCAAATCCGTTAATGGCAACGTTCTTCATTTTTTCCTCCTTCTATACTTTATAAAAGTATGGATTTACCGGCACTGCCGGTAATTTGAACTAATTGTTCTACAGCTTCCTGCATAGCTTCTTCACCTTTGATGATCCACTTACGCGGATCGAAACGTTTTTTATCGGGAGTATAATCATCATCTGAAACTGCATCCGGTTTCACGATAGAATCTTTTTCCTTTTCCCAGTAAGCTTGGGTAGCAGCGGCAAATTCCATCTGATAGCGCGTATCTTTATTGATCTTCACTACACCGTTCTTGATGGCATCTATCTGCTGAAGTGCAGTTAAACCGGAAGCTCCGTGCAGCACAATACCGGTTTCCACGTTGTTGGCAATCAATAAATCATCGATCTCTTTGATAAGATCAAGTTTGAGGGATACTTTTGAACCTTTTGTGACACCGTGATTCGTTCCCACAGAGGCAGCAAAGAGATCTACATTAGTTTTCTTCACATATTCCAGAGCTTCTTCGGGTTTGGTGTAGAGTTCGGTATCAGAAACTATCTCATCTTCGGTACCTTTGATGTAACCGATCTCACCTTCTACCAGAACGCCATATTTGTGAGCCACTTTAACCACTTCCGTAGAAATGCGGATGTTCTCTTCAAATTCTTCTTTGGAAGCATCTATCATTACAGAAGAGACCAGGTCGTTTTCAATACAATAAACCACAAAATCGAAATAGTCGGGAGTGGCATGATCTATATGCAAACCTACGCCGGAATTTTTGAACTGCTGCGATAATATCTTAATGATGGAAGAAATCAATTGTGCTCCAATATTTATATCTTTGCTGGCACCGGTTGCAAATTTCACAGCACCGGAACTCATCTGTAATAAACCATCAGACCGTTGGGCATCATAACCGTATAAAACACCTCTAACAGCGGCATCGAAAACAACATTGGAAGCCACGATCCCGAAACGTTCTTTTTTTGCTTTCAGGAAAACTTCTTTTAATTTTTCTCCATTATAAAACATAGTTTCCTCCTTGAAAGATTAGGATTATGAATCTGTTCTCTTCTGAGTTTTATTCATCTGTGTCTTCCGATTCAAAATTCTCGATTATGTCGCTTTTACCTTCCAGTTCGGAGATCATGAATTGCGCGGATTCGTGCAAGTCGGCTGCAGGGAATTTTTCCAGGAATTCGTTAAATATTTTAATGGCGTTATCCTTGTCTTTTAATTCTTCCGCATACAGGAAAGCTTTCATGAACGTAGCTTTGTAGTCGTCACTGTTGTTCTGGTAATGTTTAATTATTTCATCATAATAGAAGATCGCATCTGTGAATCTTCTTCTTTTCTGGGCATCTTCTGCTTTGTTGAAATATTCTTCTGCCGTAAGGATCACGATCAATTTATCTGTATACTTTTTCATATGATATTTTTCCTGCAACTCTGCATTAGTCTGGTCGAATAGTTGTTTGGAAAGGTCTTTCATCATTGTAGATTGAATTTTACCTTTTATCTCTTCGAAAGGCGTGGGAATTGCGATGTTATCTTCCAGGATATTAAAGAAGACAAAAATACCTTTGGAATTTTCAAATATCTTGCTGAGTTTGTCGGGCTTGGTTTTCCATACCATATCAGAGTAAACTTCATCTTTGCCGATACCGGGGATAATGTCGTTCTTGTAAATGTGATCCAGAATACCATCTTTGGCTTTATATTCCGAATGCTCTTCGATAAGTTGTTTCAGGGCTTCTTCGTTGTTCTTTTTATAGTATTTCTTTACCAGTTTCATCATTTTTTTGGCAGTATCTTTGGATGTAAAACCGAATGTCTGGATCTTTCGATAAGGCTTAGTACTGAATTTTTCTATGTTGTCATTATAAAATTCCTGTGCGTTTTCATCACTGTTGTCGATGGCATCTACAACCAATATGTTGTAAACAGTTCGCATCATCATATTACGTTTGATCTGTTCCACAATTTCCTGGATAGCTTCATTTTTATCGAACCCGTTTTCAATCGCATCTTTATAAAAA
>DAOUUD010000214.1 GCA_030668345.1 Candidatus Cloacimonadota bacterium
CACTTGATCATATTGCAGCCAACGAAATTCCAGATTACGTAATGGAAGAAGAGTATAACGAATTTCCCGAAGAATTACGTTAGTATATTCATGAGAATATTACATTGCTCCAGAAATCAATTAAACAATATCTTGAATACTTGAAATTATCAGGTATTCAAGATATTTATTTTAGTGGGCAAAAACTTCCACAAAAAGAAAAACAAAAAGCAGTAATGGAAACCGATCCTGCTGAATTTCTTTCTGTTTTAGAAGAGAAATATCGTGATTGTAATAAGTGTCCTCTATGGGAAGGTAGAAGCAAATTTTGTTATGGAAACGGTGATCCACAGGCTAAACTGATGCTGATAGGAGAAGGTCCCGGAGCAGATGAGGATAGAACAGGAAAAGTATTTGTAGGCCGTGCCGGACAATTATTAACGAAAATGCTACAGGCTATCAATTTAAGTAGAGATGAAGTGTATATTGCCAATATCGTTAAATGCCGTCCACCCGATAACAGGAATCCTCTTCCTGAAGAAAAACAAGCCTGCTTGCCATACCTGAAGGAACAGATTTCAATCATTCAACCGAAAATCCTACTTTTATTGGGAAGAGTAGCTGCGGTTACTCTTTTGGAAACTGATTTACCCCTGAAAGCTTTTCGTGAAACGGAATATGAATTTATAGGTATCAGAACATTTGTCACCTATCATCCTTCAGCTCTTTTACGAAATCCCGGTTGGAAGAAATTCGCCTGGATCGATCTGCAGAATGTACAGAGAGAATACCAATCTTTATAATTATTTAGAGGTTTAATTATGGCTAAAAAGATTCAAAGGGAAGCACCCAAAGATATTAATGCAGAAGCTGCAGTTTTATCGGCAATGATGCTGGATAACTTTGCTGTTGCCAAATCGATCGAGATGTTGGATAAAGATCATTTTTATCGCCCTTCGCACAAGATAATTTTTGAAAATATGATCGAACTATTCGAGGAAAACATCGAAATAGATATTATTACACTTATTAATAAACTTAAAACAAACACCCAACTGGAAGCTGTAGGCGGAGAAGCATTCATCAACGAGCTTTCCGATGTCGTTCTAAGCAGTGCAAATATTGAATTTCATGCCAATATCGTTTTAGAGCGTGCCTTGCTGCGACAGCTTATTGAAACCTCTGGCAAGATCATCGAGAAATGTTATGCCAGCGATGAAGCGGTTGATGATATAGTAGACAGGGCAGAACAGATGATATTTAATATTGCCGAAAGACCCGGTAAAAAAGCCTTCCAGAGCATAAGTGAAATAATTCCTGCTACTATAAAAAATATTGAAGAGACAGCAACTTCCAAGAAAAGCGTGTTGGGTGTTCCTACAGGTTTTATGGATCTCGATAGAAAAATTGGCGGATTCCGTCCGGGGCAATTGATAATAATTGCAGCTCGACCAGCTATGGGCAAAACTTCGTTAGCTTTAAATATTGCTTCAAATGCTGCTGTGCGTTACGATAAAAAAGTGGGTATCTTAACCATGGAAATGGAAAGTGATGAACTGTTGATGAGAATGCTCAGTTCAGCATCGGAAGTAAGCATGGATGAAATGCTGAAAGGCTATGGCATGAACGAAAAGAAAATACTGAGAATTGCCGGTGCTGCTGAAGTGCTTTCCGAAAAAGAAATATATGTAGATGACAGCGGTTCTAATACTATCCTCGATATCAGGGCTAAAACACGCCGATTAAAAGCTGAATTGAAAGGCCTGGATCTGATCATTATAGATTATATGCAGTTAATGTCTGTTAAGCGTAACCGTGAGAACAGGCAGCAGGAAATATCGGAAATATCCAGGAATCTTAAAGTTCTGGCTAAGGAACTCAGCATCCCGATAGTTACTCTTTCACAGTTGAACCGTGGTCTGGAAAGCAGGGAAGATAAAAGACCCAAACTTGCAGACCTGCGTGAATCCGGTGCTATCGAGCAAGATGCCGATGTTGTTCTTTTTATTTATCGTGATGAAGTGTATAATGAAGAAACCGAATTTCCCGATTTGGCAGAGATTATTATTGGAAAGAACAGGCATGGAGCTATCGGTAAGATCGAACTGCGCTTTCTAAAAGAATTCACTTCCTTTCGCGATAAGAACGAATATGAATAGCCTGAATTTCATTAATATTATTGGTCAATTTGTTCTTTTTATTGCCATTGTATTCGGGCACATACCACGCATAAAAAAGCGGCTGCATGAAATAATCAAACAAATGAAAAGGATCGGCTACGATTCTTTGCTTCTGATAGCTGTAACTTCTGCTTTTACAGGATTGGTAACTTCGGTTCAGGCTTCCTATCAGACCAGCGGATATATTCCAACCAGCCTTATCGGTGTACTTGTGGGAAAATCTACCATGATCGAACTGGCACCGGTACTTACAGGTCTGGTTCTGGCAGGAAAAGTGGGAGCTTCCATTGCTGCAGAAATCGGTACCATGCGGGTCAGCGAACAACTCGATGCTCTGGAAACAATGGCTATCGATCCGGTGGATTATATTTATATGCCCAGGATCATTGCCGGTATCTTTATGTTCCCGCTTTTAACTATCATTTCCAATTTTATCGGAATAATTTCTGCCTTTTTTTTATCAACATTCAAATATGGTGTGAGTTCCTATAGCTTTTTTAGTAATATGCGTGATTATTTTTTACCTTCCGACTTGTGGGGAGGTTTGGTTAAATCTGTTTTTTTTGGACTGATTGTAACTGCCGTAGCCTGTTTTGCCGGAAGTAAAGCCAAAGGCGGTGCAGAAGGAGTTGGTAGAGTTGCCACCCAAACTGTGGTTTATTCCTCTATCCTGATACTGATTATGGATTTTATTGTAGCATCTCTTTTATTTGGTGGAATAAAATGAAAAAAATGTTTGTAATTTTATTTATTACTTTTCTTATTGTGGGATGTTCTTGTGGACGCAAAGAAAAGCTCAGTTTTGATTCGGACACTTTAAATGTATTTGCTACAAAGATCTTTTTAAATGAGGATTTTCTGCCGGAAACTGTTGCTATGTTTGAAGAGGTTTTTAAATGCAGGATTAAGCTTACGGAATTCGACAATGCCAATGATATGATGGGGATAGTTATCTCACAGAAAGATAGTATTGA
>DAOUUD010000075.1 GCA_030668345.1 Candidatus Cloacimonadota bacterium
ATTTTCGTTCCAACCCCTACGTTTATAAACCGCATCACAGAGTTTCTGATAATCTGTTTCTCGCATTTTGCGCAGGTAGTCACGTTTTTGTCTGGAAGTCTTTCCTTTGATATCGTAACTCCATTTTTCTACAAGTTGTTTATCATAACGTTCTGCACGGGATTCGTATTCTTCGATAGTTACAGGACCTGCCGAACGATAAGGGATCAAATCGTGTTTACGTGTTCCAAAGCCAAGTCTGTAATTAAAAACTCTCTGGAAATTATAAATTCTCTCCGATTGCAGGATAAGTTCGTGTTTATCTATTTCTTTGCCGGTCATTGCACTAAAGAAATTAACATAGCCTTCCACGTGTCCGGGAACTTTTGCAGGTTCGTCTGTTTCGGCATTATCTGCCGGTTCCACATCGTTCCAGGGAAGTTTGCAAAGACCCATCAAACCAAACCATGTACGGAACATTGGGAAGTAGTGCAATGCTTCTGCTTTGTCTTCGAAGGTTGGAATCTGGTTATTCACCATATCCATAAAGATAAGCCAGGCTTCGTCGTGTTGAGCGCCTTTGAGAGCGAGACCATACCCACCCTGCATGGCCAGAGATTCTTTTGTAACATATTCGGAATATTCCAGGCCTTTTGCTTCCATGCCAATATCCTGCATGAATTGAATTTGCTCTTCGCTGAGGTCATATTTTTCCGCAAAGATCCGCTTCATTCTGCGGATTCCTTGTCCCACAATAACACCGAAACCTTCACCTCGCCCCATCTGGTGAAGTGCTTCCAAACCAACTGCTTCATTACCGAAGTTAAATTCCATGCCGCCTGTTCGTTCTTTGTTCAGGATGCCGTTCTCATAACACTCCATGGCAAAAGCCATACCGGTTCCAAATGAGATCGTATCGATGCCATAAGTATCGCAGTAGAAATTAGCTTCCAGAACAAACTCAGGATTGAATATTCCCATATTCGCACCGCATCCGGCAACTGTTTCATATTCCGGTCCATCAATTAGTACTTTATCACCTTTGTAAGGTCCCGTCTTAAGTTCGTAACCTTCTACAGCTTTTGCACAGGACATCGAACAACCCAGCCAGCATCCATCTGGAAGTCCCTGAGTGATATATTTATGTTTGAATACGTCGGAATGAAGTCCATCTGCATCTTTATGTGAACCGAATTTATAATTGCAGGTAGGAAGCAGATCATAATCGTTCATTATTTGAGCCAGATGAGCTGTTCCCACACCTCTCATATCGCATTGTTCTTCGTCCATAAGAGCCATTTCATCTGCAATTTTGGAACCGTATTTCATAATGCGTTTGGAATCTACCGGTTGATTCGGGTCATCTATCATTTTGATAGCTCCGGTGGGGCAGATGTTGGCACAGGTGCTGCATCCCACGCAGGCATCGTAGTGTTTTTCAAACGGCATAACTACTCTTCTACTTTCTCCTCTGCCGGCAAAGCCGATGATATCTTCCCACATGATCTCGCTACAGGCATTAACACACAGACCGCAAAGAATACAGGCATTTGATGAATAATCTACCAGAGGGTGTGTGAAACGAGGTTTAGTAACTCCATATTCTTTTGCAAATTGCTTTATCATATCCACATTCGGCCAGCGGGAAAGCATCATTTCCAGTAGCATTCCACGTGTTTTGCGAACTCTTTCGGATTGTGTATTAACTTCGATGGATTTCCTGATGGGATAATTACAGGAAGTGACCATGCGGGTTTTTCGTCCATCATTCACATCAACCACGCAAAGACGGCAGGCGCCGTATGCTTCCACGGTGGGACGATGACAAAGAGCAGGAATAATGATATTCAATTCTTTTGCTGCATCCAGGATCGTTGTGTCTTCTTTTACAGAGATCTTATTTCCATCTATAATTATATCTATCATCATTTCCTCCTATTCCACCGTGATGGCATCGAAGTTACATACTTCATTACAAATATCACATTTGATGCATTTTTCCTGGTCTATGGAATGCATTTCTTTTGGTTTCCCGGAAACAGCATCAACAGGGCAATTCTTTGCACAGATCGTGCAGCCCGTGCAATTATCATTTACCTTGTACTTGATGAGTTCCTTGCAAACACCAGCCGGACATTTTCTATCTTTTATATGAGCTACGTATTCATCTATGAAATATTTGATTGTACTCAGAACAGGGTTGGAAGCTGATTTACCAAGTTCGCATAAAGAGGCAATCTTCATGGTTTCACAGATATTATCCATCAGTTCTATATCACCTTCTTTACCTTTTCCTTTGGTTATACGGGTAAGAATTTCATCCAACGCGATCAAACCTTCCCGGCAGGGAGTACATTTTCCGCAGGATTCTCCTTTCAGGAAGGTAATGAAATATCTGGCAATATCCACCATGCAGGTTTTGTCATCCATCACTATCATACCGCCTGAACCCATCATGGAACCGGCTTTGGTCAATGAATCGAAATCCACTTCAAGATCGAGATGACTTTCCGGCAAACATCCTCCGGAAGGGCCACCTGTTTGAATTGCTTTGAATTTTCTACCTTTTGGAATTCCACCACCGATATCGTAAACGATCTCACGCAGTGTGATCCCCATGGGAACTTCGATGAGTCCGGTTCTTTCCAAATTTCCAACCAGAGAGAAAACTTTTGTCCCGGAACTTCCACCCCAGGGATTTTCAGAAACATCACCACTGCCTATTTCTGCAAACCATTTTGCACCTTTTTCCAAGATAACAGGAATATTTGCAAAAGTTTCCACGTTGTTCAATACTGTTGGTTTGTTTTTAAAACCTGATTCCACATTATGGATATATTTTGCTCTCGGTTCTCCGGCTTTTCCCATCATGGAAGCCATTAATGCAGTAGATTCTCCACATACAAAAGCTCCTGCACCACGATGTATTTTGATTTCCAGCTTAAAATCACTTCCCAATATGTTCTGTCCAAGAAAACCTTTTTCTTGTGCTTGTTTCACAGCAGATTCGATTCGTTTAAGAGCAAGGGGATATTCTCTTCTGATGTAGATGTATCCTTCTTCAGCACCAATGGCATAAGCTCCGATGATCAATCCTTCCAAAACGGTGTGAGGGTCACTTTCCATCAGGTTTCTATCCATGAATGCACCCGGATCACCTTCATCGGCATTACAAACAATGATCGGTTTTTCATTTTTCTTTTTGGCAGCGTTAACAGCACTTTCCCATTTCACGCCGGTGGGAAAACCACCACCACCACGACCGCGGATACCACTTTTCATGATTTCTTTTATTATATCCTGAGAAGAAGTTTTAAGTGCTTTCTTAAGAGATTCATATCCACCGGTTGAAATATAATCATCGATTTTTGTCGGATCGATTATGCCACAATTTCTTGATGCGATCTTCAATTGTTTTGCAAAATATGAATCATCGTCAGTTTGTATGTTTTCTGCTTTGACCAACCATTCTTTGATCGGCTTATCATTTTGAGCATGATGCTCGATTATTTTTTCTGCTTTTTCTTCTGTCACATTTCCGTAAAGCCACTGACCTGAATCACTGAAAACTTCTACAAGAGGTTCATTATAGCACATTCCGATACAACCTGTTTCTTCTAGTGCGATGTTCAGTTTTTTATCCTTGATTTCATTCTGTATATATTCCTGTATCTGCTTAGCTCCAGCAGCAATACCACAGGAAGCAAGTCCAACTTTTATTTTATTCATTTTATTGTCCTCACTTATATTTTTCCAAAAGAGATTTGATTTTCTTGGTTGTAAAATTGCCATAAACATCATCATTTATCATAACAACAGGGGCTAAACTACAGCAGCCAAGACAACGAACTTCATCCAATGTATATTTACCATCTTCAGTAGTTTCACCAATTTCGATTTTCAGTTCCCTAGCGAATGCATCCAGGATATTGGGAGCACCTTTCACATGGCAGGCTGTTCCGGTGCAAACCTGAATTTTATGTATCCCCTGCAGTGTTAAACTGAATGATTTGTAAAAAGTTGCAATATGATACAATCTTGCCAGTGGAACTTTGGTTCGCTTTGTTATCTGCTCCAGAACTTCTCTGGGGGTATGTCTTAATTCGTCCTGGATATCCTGCATCATCTCGATCACATAATCGGGGTCTGTATTCCATTTATCTATAATTTTATCGATATTTTGCATTTTAAACTCCTTTCACCGGTTGTCTTTCCTGGATCGTCCATTTGGGTCTCATATTGGCAGTTTTCACGATGAGTGCTTTTATTTTCTTATTTCGGAAAACAGAACCGATGCCACCGCGACCGGCTTGTTTGATGCGGGTTCCCTGTCTTCTCCAATCCCACCAGGAAAAATTCAAACAACCAATGAGAACATGGTCTGAACCAACACCGGCAGATACAACCGAGATGTTTTGTTTTTCCTCTTCGGAATCGGCATACATTTCGGTGAACTGTTCAGATGCAATATGAGCATTTACAGCTTCCAACGGAGCTTCTTCAATGGTAACTTTTTTATTGATGGCATCGATGAAAACGATAATATCTTTTTTGGCTTTGCCTTGAAGTTCGATAGCATCCCATCCTGCAAATTTAAGGAGTGGCCCAAAATGACCACCAACGTTACTATCGATGATGCTTCCCGTAGTAGGGGAGATGGATACCACCAGCGATTTACCGGCACCGGGAAAAGAAGTGGTTCCACCCAGTGGACCGCTGGAGATCACAATCTCATTTTCCGGGCTATCCCATTTTGTGTTTTCATTCACTCCATTCCACAAAAGCCACAATCCAAATCCTTTCCCACCTATGAATAAATCTTTCATTTGCTGTGTAACCGGTTTGCTTGTGATCGAGTTATCCGAAAGATTCACATAAAGAGTTTTATTTGTGTAACCTTTTTGGGTGGGTGATGGAACATAATCCATCCGGGCAAGAACTTTGTGAGCTTTTTTCATTTCCAGAACATTCGTCATTAACCTACCTCCTATATATGAAAGGAATTATAACCATCCATATCTATTTTTATTTATATATATTTTTTTTTAATATCGAAAAGTTAATTAGATTTTTTGATGTCAAGCAGTTTTTGGGAAGATCATGATACAATTACTTATGTATTCAGTTCAGAAATATTTGCTTGACCTTGAAAGCAATTAAAACTTATTTGCTGATGTTTGATATTCGTTGATTCAGGAGAAAAAATGCGGGAATTGAATTTTCAGGATGAGATCAAAAAGATCACGGAATTTATTAAACTGCAATTAATTAAAACCGGATTTACAAAGCTTATTGTAGGTCTTTCCGGTGGAATCGATTCTTCTGTAACCGCAGCATTGTGCGTAAAAGCTGTTGGGAAAGAAAATGTTTTTGGAGTTATGCTGCCATACAGGAAGAGCCATCCTGACAGCCTTGCACATGCAAAACAAGTAGCAGAGCAGCTTGGGATCAAATATGAAATTGTGGATATTTCGCCTATGGTAGATGCGCATTTTAAAAATTATGCTGTAGATGCAGATATTCTGAGAAAAGGAAACCGTATAGCAAGAGAAAGGATGTGCGTTCTTTATGATCTTTCTGCCAAATACAAAGCACTGGTAGCAGGTACTGGTAATAAATCAGAATTAATGGTGGGATACTGCACTCAATACGGTGATAACGCCTGTGCTTTTGAACCGATAGGACATCTTTATAAAACTGAAGTTTTGAAACTTGCCAGAATCCTTAATTTACTTGATGTTGTTATCAATAAAAAACCTACAGCAGATTTGTGGGCTGCTCAAACTGACGAAGATGAAATGGGGATCACTTACAAAGAATTAGATGAAATCCTATATCAAATGTTAGATCAAAAAATTGAATATGAAGATTTGATCGCAGCATTTTCAAAAGAAAAAATTGATAAAGTTAAAAGAATGATCCAAGTGTCTGAATTTAAAAGAAATATGCCACCGATGATTCGTGAATAGAACGCAGATAACACAGATGAAACAGATAACCGCAGATGATAAAATTGTTATTGAAATTTAATGAAAAAAACGTGTCCTTCCTACGTAGGTGGGAATCTACAAATTAGAAATATTATTCATGGATTCCCGATGTCTCGGGAATGACTTTACTGGAGGAAAACTAATGAGCTTCTTTAAAACAGATAGATGCAAGAAATGTAAAGAAAGACGTGGCCACCGTTTTTGTCTGCGATTGGCCAATAACATCTGCTGGTATGACTGCAATAAACTTCGTATAGACCTTAAATGCCCCGAGGAATGCAGTTATTCACTGCAGCAACAAGATAACTTCCAACTCAAAACCAAAGCAGATTCCCAAATGGAGTACACCGATCTTTTAAAAAGACAGATTGATAAATGGATTTCTTCCTCTCAGAAGGTTTTTAATGATCAGATTCCTCTTCAGATGATAGAAACTGAAAACGGAAAAAAGAAGATCATCTCATTTTTAAATCAATTTAAGGCACATCCTCTCGTACCTCTTTCTTATTTAAAAGAAAGACTTTCGCTCGATGATCTTGAAGTAGATTCTCACGTAAAGTCGTATGAAGATATCTCTATAGAATTTCTTACTACGATAGTACTCCATGATTGGGAGAACTCTGCAAATTTCCTACAAAATTCTACATTATATGCAAATAAAGAATATCTAACAAACTACATTCAGCGGCTCAGCAGTAACATGATCCTGGCTAAAATGACAGAATTCGATCTTATCTCTTCAGCATCGACGAATCAGAATGACCAGGCTTTGGTTTATTTTGAGGTTAATAGAAAATATGATCTGACTTTGAATTTAATAAAAATCGATAATAACTGGAAAGTTGTTTCAAAAATATTTGGCAAACCGGAGATATTCAATAACGAAAAAGAGGCCATTCAGCAAGTGGCAGTGCTGCTTTCCAAAAACCAACTCAGTAATGTATACGAACTTTTAAAAAAGTACTCTGACATCTATGCAGATTCTTCTGATTTCCAGTATTATTGGGGATTATATTACTCATTCAGCAAAAATAATAAGAAAGCTGAAAAACACCTTTTTAATGCTGTCGAGATCGATCCCGATTTTACAGAAGCAAAGGGATTATATGCTACTATACTGTTGCAGAACAACAAATCTGAAAGAGCAAAAGCACTCTATCTGGAAATTATTAAAAAAAATCCAAAAGAACTGAAAAGCATGAACAATCTCGCTTCCATTTACATTGAAGAAGGTGATAAATACAAAGCCAGAGAACTTTTGGAAAGATGCTTGAAGATCGATCCGAACTTTGAATATGCCAAAAAAAACCTGGAGAAGATACAAACAGAACAAATCCTTTGATTTATCAAATCTTCTTGACACTAAAATAAGACAATTTCTAAAAAGTAAATAGTAATTTTCGAAAATTGCATTTAAGGAGCAAAATTTGGAAAAAATATTAGTAACAAGCGCCTTAACTTATGCCAATGGTCCTCTTCATATTGGTCATGTAGCGGGTTCATATTTAAATGCGGACATTTTTGTGCGCTATTGCAAATTAAAAGGAAAAGACGTGATCTATATCGGAGGTACGGATGATTACGGAACTCCTATCTCTATTAAAGCTGAAGAAGAAAGTGTTGAACCAAGAGTTATTGCCGAACGTTATAATAAGAGCATGAAAAAAGATCTGGATGGATTAAATATACAATTAGATAATTTCTCCGGAACATCCAGACCGGAACATATAAAGGTATCTCAAGATTTTTTTACAAATTTATTGGAAGCAGGATATGTAACCAAAAAAACATTGAACCAATTTTATGATGAAAAACATAAACGTTTCCTGGCAGACCGTTATGTAGAAGGAATATGCCCTCATTGTAAATCGGAAGGTGCGCGTGGCGATCAATGTGATAACTGCGGTAAACTTATAGATGCCATTAATTTGATCGATCCAAAAAGTAAATTATCCGGTGAAAAACCTGTTATCAAAGAAACAACACATTGGTATATTAATCTTCCCAAATTTGAAAATCAGCTCAGAGAATGGATGAAAACAAAGACATACTGGAAAGATAATGTACTAAATTTCATTATGAGCTGGTTGAACGAA
>DAOUUD010000163.1 GCA_030668345.1 Candidatus Cloacimonadota bacterium
GGCTATAAAGTTCATGCCGATAAATTAAAACGTTTGGGAGTTCCCATTTATACTTCTCATACTGTGCAGAAAGCCAGTGGAAAAGAAGCAGTAGAAACTGTTACTATTGTTCAGATAGATGAGAATTTTGTTCCGATTACCGGCACAGAAAAAACTTTTGAATGCGATACAATTCTTATTGCTGTAGGATTGGAACCTGTTAGTGAGTTCGCCGAAGAAGCAAAAACTGCCGGGATAAAAGTGTATTCGGTAGGAGATGCTCACGAAATAGCTGAAGCATCTTCGGCCATGTTCAATGGTAAAATCGCCGGATTGAAAATAGCGAAAGAACTGGGAGCGGATATCGAAGAAATTCCCCAAAGCTGGTATGAAAAAGCTGACATCCTCAAATCCGAACCGGGTAAGATCAATTCAATGATAATTCCTGCCGACGAAGATGGAGTGATGCCGATCATACATTGTATTCAGGAGATACCCTGCAATCCCTGCAGCACGATCTGTCCCACAAACTCCATCTTAATAAAAGATGATCCCATACTGGGACTTCCTTATTATGAAGGTAGTTGCATTGGCTGTGGTAAATGTGTAACTATCTGCCCGGGATTGGCAGTAACTCTGGTTGATTTTAGGAAAGACAAAGAATTCCCGATCTTAACCTTACCGTACGAGGTTTCAAATCATAAAGTGGAGATCGGTGAAAAAGTTCAATGTGACGATATCGACGGTAATGTATTGGGCTGTTTTGAAATTGTAGATATTGTTGATTTAAAAATTAATAACAAAACCGTACTGATAAAAATCAAAGTTCCCAAAAATATTGCAAAAAAGGTGGTTTCCTTTTCGATACAGAAGGAAGAAGTAACTTTTCCCACTGATAAAAAACCTGCTGAAAGCATAATTGCCGATCAGGAAATGGTATGCTTGTGTGAACGTGTAACTGCCGGAGAAGTCCGGGAACTGATCAAAAAGGGGATCGTTGATATCAACCAGATCAAAGCATTAACCCGGGCAGGAATGGGAGCCTGCGGCGCTAAAAGCTGCGACAACCTTATCAAGCAGATCTTCAGGCAGGAAGGAATTCCCCTGCAAGAGATCGAGCCTAACACAAGAAGACCGCTCTTTGTGGAAGTACCGCTGGGAAAATTTGCCGATGGAGGTTGCAATGAATAATTACGATGTTGTAATTATCGGTGCCGGTTCTATCGGTGTTCCTGCTGCTTTGGCTTTGACCGAAAAGAAACTGAAAGTACTTGTGATAGAACTTAAAACATCACCGGGGCAGGAAAATAATAAAAAAGCTATCGGCGGTATTCGAGCCACCCATTCCGATTATGGTAAGATAAGGATATCACTGCGCAGTATAGAGATCTTTCGCACCTGGAAAGAAAAGTATAGCGATGATATTGGCTGGATAGCAGGTGGTTACAGCTTCCCTGCCTATTCCGGGGAAGATGAGAAAAAGCTAAAAGACCTGATGAAAATTCAATATTCTTTTGGACTCAATATCGAGTGGGTTTCTGCACAGGAATACAACGAACTGGTTCCTGGAATAAATATGAAGGATTTACGTGGCTCCACCTATTCTCCCGATGATGGTTCTGCATCACCGCTGTTAGCACTCAATGCATTTTATTTTAAAAGCCTGGAGTATGGAGCAGAATATAAATTCAGGGAAAAAGTGATAAATATAAAAAGATCAGGGAACAGCTCGTTCGAAATTATTACAGGTAAATCTAAATATTCAGCAAAATATATAATAAATGCAGCTGGAAATTATGCTAAAGAAATTGGCAAAATGATAGATCTCGACCTGCCGGTTAATTCCGATAACCACGAAGCCGGTATCACAGAACCTGTTGACAGATTCTTTGAACCGATGGTGGTGGATATGCGTAAAGCCCCCGGTTCTGCTAATTACTATTTCTACCAGAACAACGAAGGGCAGGTGGTATTCTGCATAACACCCGAACCACCAATATTGGGCATCGATAATGATTCAACTTCACAGTTCCTGCCAATGTGTTCCCAGCGTATGGTGCAGATCTATCCCAGACTTTTAAATCTGAAAGTTCGGCGAACCTGGCGCGGTCAATATCCCATGACACCCGACGGGTTCCCGATAGTTGGGAGAGTAAAAGAATTTCCCAATTTCATTAATGCAGTAGGAATGTGTGGCCAGGGATTTATGCTGGGACCCGGATTGGGTGAAGTGATCTCCAGGATAGTTACAGGCGAACTGACAAAAGAAGATCAAAAAGCGTTGCAGAGCTTTGATCCCTACCGCGATTTCTCCGGTATGGAACAGTTTAAATAATATTATGAATCAGCTATGAAAGTTTACATTGAAGAGATAAAAACTTACGATCTTAACAAGATCCGCATATTTCTGAATGAACTTCCCATCTGGGATGAACTGGAAGATAAAAAAGTCATTCTGATAAAGCCAAACTTATTGGGAGCTTATCCACCCGAACAGGCTGTTACTACACATCCTGTAATGCTGCAAGCTGTTATAGATATTTTAAAAGAAAAAAAGAAGACCATATTGATAGGTGACGGACCCGGAGGAACTGTTCAGGTGCAATCTGTGTGGGAAAAGACCGGCATCAAGGAATTAGCAGAGAAGAATAATATCAAACTCGTTAACTTCAGCCAGGGTGTAATTGTAATAAAAAAAGGTCGAACCATTGAATTTCCCACTACCAGATACTTCTGGGAAGCAGATACCATTATAAACATTAGCAAATACAAAACTCACAGTTTAATGGCTTATACCGGTGCTGTGAAAAACCTGTATGGGCTTATTCCCGGTCTTAAAAAATCGGACTACCATCGGGATTATCCCGAACATTACAATTTTGCGCGGGTGATTTCTGAACTATATGAATTAACTAAAGAAAAATTGGTTTTCAATATAATGGACGGCATAACAGGTATGGAAGGTGAAGGTCCTTCGGCAGGAATACCCAGGAATTTCGGCGTTGTTTTTGCCGGGGAATCTGCTTCAGCCATAGATTTTACAGCTTCTCGTATGATGGGTTTCGACCCTCGGAAGATAGGTTATATTATGGATAGCCTGGCTATCGATAACCTGAAACCTGAAGAAATTGAGATCCCTGAAAAATGGAAAGGATTCGTTTTTGAGAATGTTAAAATTAAAAGAGTGAAAACCTTTATAAAAATTCTTGCCTATTCTCCTGAGATATTGAAAAATGCCTTCCGAAAGTTGTTCCGGTATTATCCGGATTTTAATGATAGATGCACACAATGCAGAATATGTGTGGATAGTTGCCCCGTGCAGGCGATGATCCTGAAGAAAAATGCTTCAGCGCCAGAGATCGATTATAGTAAATGCATCAAGTGTATGTGTTGCCATGAATTCTGTCCGCATCATGCAGTTTACATTAATAAAAGCTTTCTGGCAAAATTGTTACTAAAGTAATTTATAGGAGGTTTCTATGATCAACGTTAAATGGTTTGGACACAGTATGTGGAAGATATGGGACGAAAATGTGTCTATCATCACCGATCCCTTTTCAGACATAGGATATCCCATGCCCGAAAATGAAACTGCCGATATCGTTCTCACTTCGCACGATCATTTTGATCACAATAACATTCAGCTTATAAAAGGGAATCCTCAAGTTGTAAATACCGAAGGTAAATTTGAAATTAGTGGTATAAAGATCGAAACCTTTCCGGTTTGGCACGATGAAACCAGGGGTAGTGAACGCGGAAGTAATTTATTGATGAAATTCAACATTTCGGGAAAAACTTTTCTCCATTGCGGAGATCTGGGTCATATTTGTACTGCGGAGATGATCGGTAAATTAGGAAAGATCGATGTGCTTTTTATTACTGTTGGCGGATTTTATACTATCGATGCAAAAACAGCAAAAGCGATCGTTGAGATGATAAATCCTGTTATTGTCTTTCCCATGCATTTTAAAACACCGGTTCTCGATTTTCCCATTGCCACGATTGAAGAATATCTGAAATTGACAGATGATAATAAACAGATTTCAGCAAATGAAATTAAACTGACAGACAAAGATTTTACCAAGTCACAGACAATAATCCTGGATTATAAATGAAAATACCGGAATTCAATAAAAAAAAATCTATCTATTACATCATAATCATAATTCTTATTATCTACATTCTCTTCTTCGATAATTCCAGCTTCTACAGGAAATTTCTCATTAAGAATCAGCTTACCGA
>DAOUUD010000050.1 GCA_030668345.1 Candidatus Cloacimonadota bacterium
CAGAATGACTATTATTTTTCCATGGATTTCCAGGCAAAGAAAGTAACTCATATCAGGAAGTCGAAAAATTTGTATAAAGTATTGCCCCAGATCATGATGGGTAAATATGACAAGATCGATACCAAAGATGTTGTGGACATCGTGGAGGTGGATGCTTCCAACCGTAAGAAAGATGCGCTCACTTGCGAGCTCGAGTCTTTCATCCATGCGGTTGAAGCAGATATAAATCCGGTGGTGGACGGTGCCAGTGGAACCAGAGCGCTCAAAGTTGCCCTGGAGATTGTGAAGAAGATAGATAAGAAGTAGAATCCTTTGCAGTTTCCCTTTATCAAAGGGAAAACGTAGAGAAGCAAGGAGATATTTACCTGGTTGCGAAATTTCTATTTAGCAATATCTTTGAAGCAGAAGCTTCGTAAATTATCGTTTCCGAACTGGAAAGTTCGGAAATAGGAATAATAGGAGAAATAAGTGAAAATAATAGAAATAAAAGATATAGAGAAACAACTTGGAAAAGAGGTGAAATTACGTGGCTGGGTGCGTAACTACCGTAAAGCCAGTAGCAAACTTCGTTTTGTTATTTTCCGCGATGGCAGCGGGGAATTACAGTGTGTGGCTTCCAAACCGGATATGGGTGAAGAAGCTTTTGAAAAAGTAAAACAGCTTACAGTAGAAACTTCATTGGAGATCATTGGAGTACCGCAAAAACATCCCAAATTTGAAGATAAATTTGAATTTCATTTGAAAGATGTGAATATCATCGGCACAGCGGATGAATACCCGATAGGCAAGAAAGAGCACGGTCCCGATTTCCTGCTTTCACAGCGTCACCTGTGGCTGCGTTCCCGCAGGCAGAATGCGGTTCTCAAAATACGTCATACCGTGTATTTTGCGATCTGCGAATACCTGAACAATAACGGTTTCTACCGCTTTGATTCACCCATCCTCACACCGAATGCCAGCGAAGGGACCACCACGCTTTTCGAAGTACCCTATTTCGATCTGGGTTCTGCTTTTCTTTCCCAATCCGGGCAATTATACCTGGAAGCAGGAATTATGAGTTTGGGACGAGTTTATGATTTTGGTCCGGTATTCCGTGCGGAAAAATCTAAAACACGTAAACATCTCACCGAGTTCTGGATGATGGATGCGGAAGCTGCTTTTGTAGAACATGAAGAAAACATGCAGATCCAGGAAGAGTTGATCCGCTTTATTATTCGCACGGTTATTAGAAGCAACAAAGTAGAATTAGAGATATTGGAACGCGATATCAAACAGCTTAAAAAAGCCGATGCTCCGTTTACAATAATGACTCACCGTCAGGTTATCGATATGCTGAAAGCAAAGGGAGTTAAAATTGGCTATGAAGATGATTTTGGAGCTGCTGAAGAGGAGATGATAACCGAAGATTCCCAGGTTCCTATTTTTGTGGATAGATGGCCCAAAGATATTAAATCGTTCTATATGAAACGAGACCCGAAAGACCCCGAACTGGTGCTGGGTGCAGATTTGATAGCCCCCGAAGGTTTCGGGGAGATCATCGGCGGATCTCAGCGTGAAGATGATCATGATATCCTGCTGGGAAGAATTACAAAAGAAGGCTACGATATAAAAGATTACCAGTGGTTTTTGGACTTGCGTAAATACGGCAGCGTACCGCACAGCGGTTTTGGTATCGGGTTAGAAAGGTTGATCCAGTGGATGAGCGGTGTGCGCCATATCCGCGAAGTAATTCCCTTTCCCAGGATGATAAACAGGATATATCCGTAGGTTGGCTGGGACAGCACTATTGCCTCACCCTACTGTCCCTCTCCAATCACTTTGTTTCTGGAGAGGGAACATAAGATTAGCAGGATGAATTGGCAAATAGCTTTTAGCACCTTGCGAAGGTTTTAGACCTTCTTTTTAGAAAAAAGAAGCAAAAAGTGTTCACCCGGTTAAATAACCAGGTAAAAGCGCTAAAGAGTAAAAGTGTAATCATCAGGGAGTCCTCACGAAGCGAAACCCGAGATCATCCCAGCCGGCATCAGGAAAAAAGTAATCTCGATCAGCCACCTTGCAGTTGCCAGCGGGGAAGAGACAGCTACCACAACGGTTAATACGAAAATAACCGCTAGCCGGACCCTGTGGATTATTAGAAGGACTGGAAAAATAATAATTTCTGTGATACCAATCATTGCACCATTCCCACACATTGCCACTCATGTCATAAATATCAAGCTGATTAGGTAGTCTTGTGCCTACTTCATGAGTATGATATCCGGAATTGGAGTAGTACCAGGCATAATCAGGTAAATCACTATATTCGTGGCAACCGCTATACCGATAGTCATCTGTCCAATTAATACCTCCCCGCGCTGCATATTCCCATTCCGCTTCAGTTGGCAGGCGGTAACCATTAGCACTGAAATCACAACTCCAGTCATTCAGGTTATAACAAGGCGTTAATCCTTCCTGCTGACTTTTCAGATTACAAAAAGTTACTGCATCACACCAGGTGACTTGTTCAACAGGTAGATCATCTCCACTAAAATATGATGGATTATTACCAACCACTGCTTCATATTCTGTTTGAGTAACTTCATATTTTCCGATATAGAAGTCATCCAGGGTTACTGAATGTACAGGTAGTTCATCACTCCCACCTTCATTGTAGTGATCTCCCATCTCAAATGTCCCTCCCTGAACGAAGATCATTTCACCTCTCGTTTCAAATTCCCATATATCACCAGTTGTTGAATTAGAATGGTCATCGTGTGCTTTTATCTTCCAATAATATGTTACCTCATTATTCAAAGTTCCGGGATCATAAGTAGTGTTACTTTGTCCGGAATTAACAAGCGGTGGATCGGATGATGTTCCAAAATAGACATCGTAGGTTAAAGTATCTCCATCCGGGTCTGTGCAATCCCAGGATAAGTTTGTATAAATTGAAACAGAAGTTGCATTATCGGAAGGTAATGGATTGGTTGGTGGGTTGGGTGGATTGCCAATAGCTTCGGTAATAGTAACAGTTATAACATCGGAAGTTGCACTATTATCACTGGTATCAAATGCTTTTGCATAAATTGTGTGGCTAACTGTTAGATCTGTAGTATCCCATTCGTAATTATATGGTGAATTGTAATCTGTTTCAACTAAACTATCGTCAATATAGAATTCTACTTTCTCAATTTCTTCATTGTCGCTAACATCGGTTTGAATGGTTACTAATGTTCCAGATATTATTTCTGAGTTGTTAGCCGGGTATGTAATAATGACTGTTGGTGCTTCTGTGTCTTCAGATTCCGTGGTTTTCTTATCACATGAAGTAATTAAAAAAACTCCTATTACTAATGAAACGATAAACAATGAAACAGAACAAAATCTCTTCATAACTTACTCCTTTATTTATTTTAACAGCAAACATTTCTTAACAGCTTTGGTTTTACCGTTTACATTTAATTTATAAAAGTACAAACCTGAACTTACAAGCTGGTTATTTTCATCGGTGCCATTCCAGATAATTGAATATTGATTATTGAAAATTGAATATTGTTTTATTTTTTGTCCCTTGATATTATAAATTATTAACTCTGTGTTCTCCGTGAACTCCGTGGTTAAATTAAAATTAATCGTTGTTGATGGATTGAACGGGTTGGGATAATTGCCAAGAAGTTCTGTTTTGAAACTGAGAATATTATCTTCAACTCCTGTAATTGGTACTTCAACAATATTAGATGGTTCAGATTCTCCGTACACATAGACAGCAGTTAAAAAATATATACCAGCACCTGGATTATAAATAATACTTGTAGTATCTGGAATTGTTGCGAATGGAGTATAATTTCTATAAACATTGTAACCAATCCAATTGAGAGCAGTTTGTGGTGGATCCCAGGTAAGATAATCTCCAGCAATGATATAAATTAAATTTTCTGGAGGTGCAATTTGATCCCAACAGTATAATTCTATATCAAAAGTAGTTATTTGCCCACTCACAACAGTAACTGAATCGTTAAAGGGAATATAATCGTCCAAAGTGGCAGTAACATCATAAGTTCCGGGCGCTATTCCGATTGAATAAAATCCGGTAGCATCAGGATTTGCAGATACACTTCCGGCAGTTACGATAACTTCTTCAACGTTTCCTGCGCCACCTTCCAAAGATACAATTCCCTCGATCCAACCTGTTTGAAAAATAGCCTCATTACTCAATCTTGATTCTGTACAAGCTTGGATTTCTGCAGTAACGCAGTAATAATTATCTTCTGTTCCTGTAATATCATTGTAAAAAGTTTCAGTAATTAATATACTGTTTATCTTTTCATAAGGTCCGCCTGGAATATCGCTTCTATAAACATTATAACCTGCAATATCAGATTCGGTATTTGCATTCCAGCATAAATGAATGGAATTTCCTGAAATAGCAGCAGTCGGATTTTGCGGAGATAAAGGATGAAACCAGCCTGTATTCCAGTTATCATGAAAATAGGTTCCCCAATCTGTTAAATATTTCCGATATGGCATATCTTCGATCGTCCATAAATATACTGTTCCACCCAAAACTATCAGTGCGATCTCAATATCTCCGTCACCATCGACATCACCGACAGCAGCACTATTAACCATAACCGGTGCACCTACCGAAGTTGGCCAATCTTCAACCGTTGAACCATCACCATTAAATGCATACAAGAAACCATTAGCACCGGGCCAATTTTCACCAAAAACAACTTCTCTGCTACCATCATCATCAACATCAAATACTATTGGTGAGCACTCTAAAGCACTTAATGCTGAAACGGGCCAACCGGCAACGTTTTCCCCAGTGTGGTGCTTTGCCATAAGATCGAATGTATGACCACCACCAAAAATTTCCAGGTCACCGTCATTGTCGATGTCACCTACAACCGGAGTGATATAAGTATGAGGTCCCGGATATATTTGAGGCCAGTTATCAAAATCTGTGCCGTCATGATGATAGATACCAAGATGATTTTGTGAGGGTACTCCCCATTGATCATAATAGGCATGAAGGATTTCCAGATCGCCGTCATCATCAAGATCTGCAAGAACAGGTTGAGTATAACTCGTTGCACCTGCAACATTAAGTTTGGGCCAACCCGGTTCCGGATTTCCATCTTTATCCCAGAGATAGATGGAATTATATGAAACAGCACAGATTTCAACTACTCCGTCATTATCCACATCTGCTACCGAAGGTGTGGCAACGCAACCTATAGATTGAGGCCAGCCCGGGTAGACTGTTCCGTCATGATTATAAATACTAACGATGCCTTGCCCGATAATTATTTCCAGAAAACCATCACCATCTATATCGAAAATGACAGGTGCTCTAAGATGCCCGCTGGAACCAACAGATTGCGGCCAACCAGGAACCACAGTCCCATCATTATGCCAGACATACAAAGTATTCGTTTCTCCGCAAGCAACGATCTCCAAACCGGGAAAATCAGGGTCGATATCACCCGCAGCTAATTTAGCATGCATCGGTTCCAATCCTATTTTGGGCCAGCCCGGAAGATCAACACCGAGATGATCAAAAACATGAAGGACACCATTTGTTGAACCTACAATAACTGCAAGCAGACCGTCGCCAAAAATATCAGCAAGACAGACACCGGACGGAGGTTGATTTCCATTCTGTCCTATATTGATCGGCCAACCCGGCATCTGTTCCGGTTCTGTGCGTGAATTTTCAAGTAAATGAAATTCAAATGGTTCAAAATCCGATTTTCCATCGAGATCTGTATAAATAAAATCGACTACAGAATCATCCGCTTCTATTGATAATGAAAACGACAGAATGATAAATAGTACCCATAAAGCTTGTAGAAAGATTATTTTTCTCTTTTTCATAATAACTCCTTATTTGTTGTACCAGACACGCCTGCCAAGCCGTAGCTTTGCTAAGGCTGGATCGGGTATCCATTTCAAATCTTAGATTCCCGTTTTCACGGGAATGACTTTGAAAACCTTTCGAAGGTTGAGAGTAAGAGAAAGTTCCATAACCTTCGCAAGGTCGATTATACTATTTTATCAGAATCATTTTCTTCGTATCTGAAAAATTTCCTGATTTCAACTGATAGAAATAAATTCCTGATGAAACCGGTTGATTGTTTTCATCAGTGCCATTCCAGACAATTTGGTGATTTGATGATTTGTTGATTTTGAGATTTGAAAATGTTTTGATTTTCTGTCCTTTCACATTATAAATTTTTAACTCTGCATCCTCAGAGTGCTCTGCGGTGAGATTAAAAGTAATCGTCGTGGTTGGATTAAAAGGATTAGGATAATTTGAAAGTTCACACTCAGTTACACTGCAGGTAGAATTATAATCATCGATGATCCCAACAAGTTCATTCTTAAGGATTTGAAAAGAACAATCGGTAGAAACATAAAGATGATCATTTGCATAATCTAAACCTCTGCACCAGCCAGCAGTTTGAAAGAATTCCTCACGAAAAGGAGCATTGGGATCGCTCACATCTATTTCCAGGAAACCACCTATCATGTTTGTAATATAGGCATAATCTCCATCAACATAGATATTTGAATAATTGGAAAGATCATCATCAAAATATGAGCCAACGATCTGAGGAATATTAACAACACTTATGTCAACTATTTGAAGTTGTTCCTGGGAAACAACATATAGTAAATCTTCTACAGCAAAAATACCTGTTACTTCCCCGGCAGCATTAAATGATGTAACCATTTGAGGATTTAAAGCATCATTTACATCCACGATCCATACTTCCCCTGCAGAATCACCAATAAAAGCGTATCCATTATTAACATATATTTTACTACCATCTTCAGTACCGAGCGTTATAGAATTTATTAATGCCGGATTTGAGGGAACCTGCAGATCCGTTATCTGAAGAGTATTGCTCACTACAAGATATGTATATGGTTCACCGGCAAATAGATCCTCTACAGCTGCCGCATACTCTCCGGCATACACCGGTAGATCAGGATTGCTAACATCAACGATCTCAACGAGTTCATTCATAATATCCGGAATATATACATAGTCATCTTTAACAGCAAGTATGGCACTAAAACTGGGAAATCCTAAAGAATAATTTCCCCTGGGATAAGGATTATAAGGATCACTTATATCAACAATATTAAGACCACTATCAAACCAATCTCCCAAGTCTACTATGTAAGCAAAATCTCCTGAGACTCGGATTTCCCGTGAATAATAAACTTCTACATCGATACTTCCTTCAAGTGCAAAGTTCAATGGATCTTGTACATCCTGAATTTGTATTGAATTGGAACCAACTTCAAACAGCCTGTTTTCATCTACAAACAGGTTTCCGCTTCTTCCATAGCTCACAGCTACAAAAGGAGTTTCAGGATCAGTAACATCTATCACAGCGATTTCGGAAGGAGTTGATACAGACACAACAACATATTGGGGATCAATCATTGCTATACGCATCACCGATCCGTCAAAATCGATATTTGAGACCGGGAATGGATTCAGTGGATCATATATATCCACTATATTAAATCCATCTGATCCGGAAGCTAAATAAGCATATCCGCTTTCTGCAATAAGTTTGTTCGTACAACAGATATCGGTAAGCTCAGAAAGCAAAGTGGGATTTTCGGGAGTAGAAATATCGAGGATAGTAAAACCCGCACCTGCTGTAGATGAAATATAAGCATGGTTGCCGATTATATCGAGCCCCACGGCACCTGCTTTCTCATAAAAACCAATGGAATCCGGCTGGGCAGGATCCTGTACATCCAATACATAGAAGCCCGTACCATCAACCACATAAAGATTAGTACCTCTGAAATACAGACTGTGTGCTCTTTTCAGTGAGTAGGTGGAGATAAGTTCCATATCGTTTATATTAACGATTCTCACGCCTTCGTGGTCACCTATGTAAGCATAATTTCCTTCTATTAGGATATCATTTACGCCCAGTATCTGTCCCTGTTTCAAAGTGTAATAGGGTGTGTAAATCCTTGAAAGAAATTCGTGATTTGAAATATCTGATATGTCGATAAACCAGAGTCCATCCCCGAATGAACACCAGACGCTGTCACCTGTTACAAAAACATCACTCATTCCCTGCCACATACAACTTCCCACGTGCTGGATAGTTCCATTTTCCCTGAAATCTGTGGATTCCACGGAATTTCCTGCAGGTAGTACCCATCCATCAGGAAGGCACTTGTCTGCCGTCATTTCTTCTACCGGAATATCAAACGCCAAGAGCGAAGTAGTAAGTGAAAAGATCAATACGCCAAACATAATAATTTTCTTTTTCATTTTTTTCTCCTCAATATTTTTTATATAATTTCTTATAAAAGTCGATCCAAATTATCAGTGCACCGATAACTAAAATTGAATAAAGTACTGCTGTCTTATGAAATTTGGGATAATAAAAATCCGTGTAATTGATCAGCATCCACATGATAGTCGATACGATCCCTGCAAAAACCAGAGCTCTTGATAACCAGTAGCCCATTAAGTAATTCAACCGCCTTTTGTCTTTCGGAAATTTATATAAGATCGAGAGCCAGCTATCTTTCTTTCCCAAATAAACATAGGTCATGAACTCGCTGAATTTGAGTCCTTTTTCAGCAGGTAAAAGATCGAATATTTTGAATGTGTTGATGTATAAAGCATAAAATGTATAGAGCAGCAATCCTATTATGATAAATAAAAGAGGTCCCCAGTTCAATCCAAATATTGAAACAAGCGGATTTGCTTCTTTGCTGAGATCAGGAGTAAATTGCCATGTGGCATATACATCGTAAGCTCTGGATATTATTATCCAGATTGTGATGGAAGTGAATTTGATTATTTTTTTCATTTTTTACACCTTAATTATTAATTGCTAATAAAGAAAAAGAACATAACCTGAACTACAAACCATCTTCCTTTGTTCTGAACACATTCAGAACTACAGCACGAGAATCCGCAAACCTCGATGAACACTGATTCTATGTGTTCCTTGTTTGCTGTTTCTTTTATTTCAACAGTAAACATTTCTTCACAGCTTTGGTTTTGCCGTTTACATTTAATTTGTATAAATAGATTCCTGAACTGACTTTCTTACCAGAATCATCATCACCATTCCAGATGATTAAATGATTTCCTTTTGAGTATTGATCATTTGTAAGAATTCTTACCTTTTGACCTTTAGTATTGTAAATTGATAATTCCACTTTACTATCGTTTGGAATTGAGAATGAAATTGTTGTGGATGGATTAAAGGGGTTTGGGTAATTATACGATAATTCAAATGAACACTCAGAAATAATATCTTGTTCAACTGATGTCTGATCAAAAAAGAAAACACCCATATCAGTAATAGTTCCATCTGGGTCTAATGGTGAATTAGGATCTCCTGCATCTATGCAGGGTGAAAATTCTGATAAATGGTAATCGTCAATCGCCATGTCCAAGAATTGAGGATCTTCATCAATATTGTTTTCCCAATAAATGGTATTAAGTTGATTACTATTTCCTTCGATAGCTTCTTCTCCTCCGGAAATATCGGAAAATAAAGCAGTAAAAATATTAGATTCACCGTGACTAAGCATAGCTAATAAACTAATTTCCTGCTCATTAAAAAAGAAGATGGAATTAGATATTTCAATTTCATTATTTGAATTGCAACAAATAGCTCCGCCATGATCTGCATCATTATTTGATATTGTGCATTTATCAATTTGAAGATTTGTTTCATCACAGAAAATTGCTCCACCATACACTTCAGCAAAGTTGTTAATAATTAAGCAGTTTTCAATTCTAAAGTCTGCCATTTGA
>DAOUUD010000224.1 GCA_030668345.1 Candidatus Cloacimonadota bacterium
AATTATGATGCCAAGGAATATCTCCTACATTCACAAAATGCAATAATGGAATTCTTAGTAAATGAAAAGGGATTATAACAAATCACTGCACTGGATTTTTGTTCCGCTCCGCTACGTAAAAACCAGTGAGTTCAATCGTTCTACCGACACTAGATGAGGATTATTGATTTTTTTGAACAATTTCTTTATTCAAATTCAGAACATCTTCATCCTGCTGCGTGTAGGCACCCGCTTTATTTTTGAACCCATACCCGCATAATTATTTGGAATCTATACCCACAATAAAATAAAAAACCCGCTCTATTTGTAAAATAAAACAAAGCGGGCCTTATGAAAATAAACCGGTAATTATCTGGAGATAACCATTTTAACATGATCCGCTTCTACAGTATGAGATTGCAGATTAAAAGCCTTAATCATGGCAGCAGAAGCAATGTTACCAATAATCCGAAGATTCCCACCGGTAGTCTGATGGATAAATGAATAGGCATTTTTAGTAAATATTGGACTGGAATTTCCACTGTCTGATATTCGCTTCTCAATGTAGGTTATTGTTTCTTCCTCTTTAAGATTTTCAGCAGTGATGCTCATAGTAATTGAATTAGCCAGAGATTCTAAAGCAGATAATCCAAATTTCATTGTAAGGTGTTCCTGTCCGCACAATAATACGGTCATACCGTGAAATGAATCTATTTCAAAATTCAGAAGTAGCCGTAATTCTACAAGAATTTCATTTCGTAACTGATGAGCCTCATCTATGAACAGCACAGGATGAACTTTGTGGGAACCGTTTAATTGAATAATCCTTTCTTTGATCTCTTTAAACATTTTGGCTTTTCTCATTGTGGGTTCTATTCCAAGTGAAAGAGCCAGGTGATAATAGAACTCGAGGAGGCTGACAGAAGTATGGCAGATGTAGATAGGCTTGTAGAGGCCTGGATTCAGTTCACTGATAATCTTTCTGATAATACAACTTTTCCCTGAACCAGATTTCCCCGTCAGGACTCCAATACCATGCATTTCAATAAGCATTTTAACATGATCTACAGATTCATTAAAAGAATCAAATAAGACAAGTTCTTTTTCATTAATTTCTTTTGTAAACGGATGGCGGTGGAGATTGAAAAAGCTTAAGAGTTTCTGTGTCATTTTCTACCTCCAACATGAGAGGCCGAGAGAGAGGAAGCAATTCTAATATCATGAGTATTATCTCTGGAACCGCCTGCTGATTGTGCGTGAGATTCTGTAATTGTTTTGGAATGTGTATTCCTTACAATCTTACAATTGGCATAACTATCAACAACCCTGGCGTCAGCAATATATTTACCTTCAAAGTAAACCATAACAGGATCCATAGCGACAGGATCAAATCGTAGTTTTATCTTCTTAAGAGCCAGCATCCCGGGAACTTCATAAAGCACTCCATAAAGAGAAAAGGTATTGTCTTTATATATTTTTCTTGATTCTTCATGAAGGGATACGTCATCAAGATCGATATTTTGATTTGTCTGGATAATATAGGAAACTTTACTCATCCAGCATTCAAGTGGTGTCTGACCACCAAGACCCCGATGAGGGTTTCTGTGGTACTCACTTTCAAGCCATGATCTGAAACGGATATTCAGATCCGGCAGACCCGTTACCCGATCTTTGTCTAATGGCCGGAGGAACTGATCTCTTACAGTACGAAAGAATCGTTCAATTTTACCGCGACCAGCTGGTTTTCCTGGTCTTGAATGGACCAGAGGGATTCCTATGATAGAAAGGATTCTTTTTGTTTGATCGGAGACAAACGTTGCCCCATTATCTGTGTATAGCTTTCCAATATGTCCATGGGTTTTAAGGATATGTTTGATACCTTTTTCGAACTCATAGGATCGTTCTGTATGTGTAAAATTGGAATACACGATTCTTCTTGTAGCATCATCGATAAAAGCGATAAGGATCGCTTTCTTCATTTTCCCCTCCACACCAAAGGGAACTGAGAATGCATGCATTGCATCAGACTGAACACATTCCAATGGCCTCTCGAACTGATATTTCAAATGCCGCTCATTTTGTTTATGGGCGATTCTTTGAGATCTGATAACGCCATTGGCAACAATGAATCTGGACAATGCTGATTGAGAGATGTTTGTGCTGATTTTTCCTTCTTTAAGGAGAACTTTTACTGCAGTGGAAGCAGGAACTTCCGGATGTTCTTCCAGATAAGTAAGAAGAGCATTCTGTTCTTTGTCGCTGAAGGATTTTGGGTTCCCGGCATCCTTTCGTATTCGGGGGAGCAGTCCGTTTTCTCCATGCTCTTTGTAGTTCTTAATCCAAAGCCTGATAGCAGCAGCGGTTATTGTTGTTTTCTGTGAATATGGTATTTCATACTCACGTGCGGCTTTTGCATTCAGCAACTCGACGAATTCCTGGTTCTTCAGGTATGGATTTACCAGTTCAGCGATAATTCCATACCGGAAATCTTTTATGAGTCGCCGTTTTTTCTCTTTTAAGTCTCTTGTCATCTTTTCCTCCTGACACAAGTAGTCAGGAAGAGTTTAGGATAGGCGGTGTGAGGTTATTAGTCTCATTTCTATGTGAAAAACCAGCTCCCGCTCTCCTGTTCTCTAACCAGAGAAATCGAGTGTGGGTACAAAAAAGACAGTTTACACTGTTTTCCAGGCAATAGAGGTTGAAATGATAAATAATACGTTCCTGTTTACCCACTACCGATTGTATCCAGGTAAACCCACTCAGGTTATGATCACCTGCAGTTGGGAATATTGCTTTTGCTTTTAGAACATAATCACCTAATGTCTTTACGACTCTATAGATGTAATTTGTTTGCTGCCAGTCAGGAAAAACTTCCTTCCCAGCCTGATACACAGACTTATCCTGGGTAATTTTTAAAAGAAATTGTTCCATGT
>DAOUUD010000069.1 GCA_030668345.1 Candidatus Cloacimonadota bacterium
CCCAGGATGGGAGATATCTCTTTCCAGAAATACTTCTCGTATCTGTCATATAGATTTGCATATTGGGGATAAAGAGCAAATTTATCTGCAAGAGCTTCTATCTGATTTTCTGAAAGAGTCATTCCTTTATTTAAAGCTTCTACTCTTTCCCGTAACCTTAAAACTCGAAATACCGGGCTCACGTCTCGGATCTTTCCCCATCCGATCCCAATAAATGAGCTTGTGAAAATTTGACGGTCAATAAAATCCTGATTATTTTGAGAATCATTTCCTTCTCGATAAATAAATCTCGAATCTACAGATGTATTTAAGAATAAATCTTTTTTAAAGTAATAGTCAAAATCTCCTTCAACTCTTGTTGTATATAGATAATCTCTGGAAATATCTTCAGTTTCCCATTCTTCATTTTCGTAACCTGAATATTGAAAATCTGATGAAATATCAGAATTAAGTGTATATTTTATTTTCTCTGATTCAAAATTTCGCAGGTAACCTGGTGATAATATTATTCCATAGGATTCACTAATCCTTTTGTAATCTGTATCTTTTCTATAATAATAACTTCTGCCGGAAAAATTAATATCAAAAATCGAATATCCCCAGGCGGGAAGTTGATAATCCTTAATCAAATCATGATCGTTAATTTTGAAACCAACGCTACTCCAACAATAAACAAATGATGCTATCAACATGATCAATGCGGTAAAAATAATCTTCTTCAAAATAATACCTCCCATTTCAAAACGCAAATCAATTCACAAAATTCATAGTACATTTTCAGTTTATTTCACATAAGCAAAAACCTGATATTTTACTAATGATGTCAACTAAATTATTGATTATCAATATAATAATTAAGATACAGAAATGATAAATCTTATTTTTTTATTTACAGATTTTTCGTTTAACTTCGTTTTGTTTACGAATTTTTCTAATAAAATATAAGGAGTGATTATGGAATTTCGAAACGAACTGGTGAAAATCTGTGAACAATACCCGAAGTTCAAATTTAATTTCCACTATCGAAACTGGGAAACGGATTTCCTGAGATTTTATCAGAGTCAGATCAATTATAACATCTCCAAAACGTCTGTCTCGCTTTCCACAACAATGTACAAAGGAAAGAAGTCGTACTCTTTCTCTCTGAAAAATCCTATAAAAGCAAAACTTCTCGAGAAGATCGAAGAAGTAAAGATGATCATCGACAAATTACCGGAAGACCCGGATTTCATCGACCTGGAAGATGACCTTACAAAAAGTGCTGAAAAGGAAAAAATCAACAACATCGAAAAAGTATCTCTGGATAAGAAGATCGACATCTTGGAAAAACTCATAAAAGCAATCGAACCTTTCGATTTCAAAATTTACGGAACTTTTATCTGTAATTACAGAACGCTGTATATCATCAACAGCAATGGCTTGAACAAACGTGAGATCTGCTCCCCCATTTTCCTGGAAGTCAAAGCAGTATCCAACAAAAACGAAGTTACAGTTTTAGAAACCTATGGTGGAGAAAATTTCAATACTTTCGATGTGGAAAGATTCACAAAAGATTTAGCTACCAAAGTTGAAGCTGCCACCGGTGAGATCGTGGACGTAGAACCTGGAGAATATGAAGTTGTGTTAGCGCCACGTTGTATCGGAGATTATCTGATGTACCTGGAAAGCAGTATGACAGCTAGAAGCCTGGATACAAAACAAAGCTTTTTTGAAGGAAAGGTTGGTCAAAAGATCTTCCCGGAGAATATTACCATTACCGATGATCCAGAGCATCCTGACCTGATAAATTTCGATTACAATCACGATGGTCATATTTATAAAAAACTCCCGATAATTGAAAAAGGTGTTTTCAAAAACTTTATGGTCGATAACTATTACGGACGAAAACTGAAAATGAAAAAGAATGGTGCTGAGGGTTCTGGCTTAGTAATGGAAACGGGTAATAAAACCCGTGAAGAATTAATAGGCTCGATAAAAAGGGGATTATATATTTCCAGCTTACATTATATGAATTTCATTAATCGTAAGGAAACATCTGTAACCGGATTAACACGTGATGGTACTTTCCTGATAGAAAATGGAAAACTCACGAAAGCTGTAAATAATCTTCGTTTCACTGAAAGAATATCCGATATTATAAAAGGTATCAGCGAAATCGAAAATCGTTCTTACACAATTCCATCTTCAAGTAACTATGGTGAGTTTGAAATCTACAGCGCCAAAATGCCACATGTGAAAGTGAAAGGTTTTAAGATCAGTTCCTCCACGAGAACGGTATAGGAGATTAATATCAAATGCAGGTTCATTCTTGCAGATTGAACCGTAACGTTTCGGACGCATCAGAATGATACGTCCTGCATTTTGAGCAAAAAAGGAGAATAAATGAAAAAATTAGTTTATGATATAATTAATAAATTGGACATCCCGGAAGTAACCTATGCAGATGTACGCTTTACAAATACCGATGACCAAACAGTTTATTTTGAGAAAGGAAACCTGAAGTATTTTGGATCGGACATGGATTCGATGGCGCTTGGAATCCGTGTTCTGGTCAACGGTTGCTGGGGATTTGCCGGTACTACAATTCTTACTGATGCTTCCATAGAAAAAACGATTAAGAAAGCTATTACCAACGCGAAAGTTGGCAGCAGGTTTCGCAGGGAACCAGTCTCTTTTAAGAAACTGAAACCCGTTAAGGCAAGTTACTCCTTTGCTCCCAAAGAAGACCCTTTCCAAATAGATGATAAATTTAAGATCGATTACCATGAGAAGATCGCAAAAAAACTGGTTGGGAACGAGAAGATCGTGTATTCAAACACTTATACCGTCTTTTATCGACAATATAAAATATTCGCAAATACAGAGGGAACATTCGTAGATTCGATGGTTTACGACACCATGCCCATGATGTATGTTCTGGCATCCGATGGCAAAGAAACAATGTGTAGAACCTGGCCCGGTCACATGAATGGAAGACGCGGTGGTTTTGAAGTTGTTCGTAATGTAAAGATGGAAGAAAATGCAGATAAGATAATTGAAGAAGCTATAAAGTTGCTGGATGCACCCCGCATAGAAGAAGAGCGAGCAGATATCATCATTGGTGGTGGACACCTTGCTTTGCAATTGCACGAATCTGTGGGACATGCCACCGAAGCTGATAGGATCTTTGGCAAGGAAATTTCTTATGCAGGAAAGACATTTATTAAACCTGCCATGCTGAGTAATTTTAAATACGGTTCGGAAATTGTGAATATTTTCAGTGACAGCACCAATGAAGGAGGAATGGGATTCCACCTGGTGGATGATGAAGGAACTCCCGGTGCAAATGTGGATATCGTGAAAAACGGCATCCTGCTGGATCAGCAGACTTCGCAGGAAACAGCAGCTCTTTTGGGTGTGCAGCCCAGTTCCAATATGCTGGCTTCTTTTGCCGATGATATCCCGCTCATCAGAATGACGAATTTCTGCCTGGCTCCTGGAAAAGGTAGCCTGGATGATCTGATCAAATCTACAGAAAATGGTTATTATATAGATTTCACCAAAACATGGAGCATCGATGATAATAGAAATAATTTCCAGTTCACTACTGAGATCGGCTGGAAGATCGAGAATGGCAAACTTAAGCATATCGTGAAAGAACCAACTTACTACGGAATAACTCCCGAATTCTGGGCTGCCTGCAATGGAATCTGCGGACCGGAAGAGTGGGAATTCCACGGCACGTTCCATTGCGGAAAAGGCGAACCCGGTCAAAGTATGCATCTTTCTCACGGTGTTGCTCCTGCCAGATTCAAGAATATAGTGTGTAATGTGAAAGCGTGATAATAGCTCACGGATGCACACGGAAAAAGGGGATTGGAGCTAAAACTTGTATCGTAGAATCAGTGTGTTATTTGCTGTTTTTTATTTCAGTTAAATCCGTCTAATCCGTGAGCGTTGTTTCGGACGCATCAGAATGATACATCTTGCTGATTAGCATAATTTTGCATTAACCACCGGTTTCAACCGGTGGAAAGAAAGAATGAAAAAGATCGAACCGTTTCAACGGTTTCTCGGTTGTTGTTTCGAGTCGTCGTCAACTCGTTCCATAGCTCCCGCTATGGAATGTCATTGGTGTTTGTAGCTCAAGCTATTCAGCAGGTTCAATCTTACAGATTGAACTAAATTTTTCGGACGCATCAGCATGATACGTCCTGCAAAACAAATGAAGTCTTTTAATTCAGGAGGAAAAAATGAAAATTAAACCAGACAGGAAATTGATCACAAAATCGTGGTTAATCCTGATTACATTCTCAATTGTGATTGTGCTTTTCGCATGTGTTCTGTATATAATTCCAGCATTAGACAGTGAGGTTGATTTTACGCCATTTTCTTATTATTTGTGGTGGGTTGTGATCATCCTTATCCTCGCGATGTGGATTATTTCTGCACCGATCATGATTTTATGGATTAAGAACCTATCTTACTTTATAGAAGCTGATAAGATCGTTATCGAAAAAGGTATTCTCACTAAAATCAAACAGAATATTCCATTTAGAATGATCACAGATTTTATGCTGGAAAGAACTCTTTACGATAGATGGCTTGGCATAGGCTCGATCAAGATACAAACTGCAGGTCAAACTCAAAATGCAACAGGTTATGAAGGGAAACTTACAGGTCTTATAAACTGGGATGAATTTCACGAAAAATTAAGATCAGACTTGAGCGAAATAAGATCATCCGCAAAATCCAAATCTTCCCAAACTGATGAAGGAACTCTGGAAAATATTCTGAATGAGCTAAAGAAGATCAGTAGTATTTTGGGAAAAGGGAAATAAGGAAGAATGGCAGGTTCAATCCTGCAGCTGCCGGATTGAACTATAGCATTTCGGACGCAGCAGAATGATACGTCCTGCAAAGAGCACAAAAGGCAATAAATGCATTATATTTTATTAGGTTTTGCTCCTGGACTTTACTGGTTGTGGTATTTTTACCAGCGCGACAAATTGGAGCCCGAGCCCAAGAAACTGGTCTTAATTTCTTATTTCCTGGGAATTCTTGCAGCAGGTCTTGTGATCTTTATCCACATGCCTTTCAAATGGAATTATTTTATCTCGGCAGTAATAGCAGCTCCCATACTGGAAGAGCTCGCTAAATTCCTGATGGTATGGGCTTATTTATATCGAAACAAGAATTTCAGTGAACCGATGGATGGCATTGTGTATGCAGCAGCAGTTGCCCTGGGTTTTGCTTCTATAGAGAATGGACTGTATCTCTTCAGGATAAACCAGCAGGCTAAATTCCTGCTTTCCAATGTCATACTGATCCGGGCTTTTCTTTCCGTACCTGCACATGCTCTTTTCTCCGGCATCTGGGGATATGCACTGGGAAGATACAAATTTGATAAAAAGAAAAACCGCTTTGTTGTGCTATACGGACTTCTGCTGGCAATACTTCTTCATGCTGCATTTAATTATGTGTGTCTCATACCGGTATATTCTTCTTTCGGATTGCTCATTCTTACTGCTGCTATGTGGATGCTTATGAATAAAAAGATTCTAAAAGCAGAAGAAGTTTCACCTTACAAAAGGAAATTCCTGTTTTTTAATTGGAAAAAGAAACCAAAAAAAGAGAAGTGATGAAAAAATATTTCTTTAGTGTGATGCTTATTCTAATCAGTTCAATATTGCATTCTATCACACTGAAAGAAGCTTACGACTCTGCACCTTCACAAGCAGGTTATGATAAATACCTGGAACTGGAAACAGGTGCTATATATACTGGCGGATTGTTGATCGGAAAAATACTCAATCCCATAACAGCGGAATTGGAAGGTGAGAATTTGCAGGATGTTCGCATTGAGGGTAACGGAGCTATCCTTGACCTGCAGGGTGAACAGATATGCATTTCTTATTGTGAGAACCAACTGGATATAGATAATTGCATAATAATAAATGGCAACATTCGCTATCGTGGGATCAACCTTCCTTCGGGATCGTTCCAACCAACAGGTTATGTGGAATATTGTACTTTTTATGAAACACATGACTATGGTGTGAGATTATTTGGTGCGGGTGCAGGTATCAGACTTGAAAGAAACATTCTAATTAATGCTGTGGAAACCGGAGATGATTTTACTTACATTAACGGCAGTTCGATGGAATGGTTACCTACAGGAGCAAACGTTGCTATCAGTATTTTTTACAGCACGTACGGCGTTCCGCAACTTATCGATAACTGGTCATATCATACTGACGAGATCGTGAATGCTGATTCCATTCGTCATTTCGTTGAATTATGCGAATATGGTTGAACTCCACCCCAGCCGGTCAGTTGGGCCTGGCAGAATAATGTGGTGGGCATCGATCCGCAACTTATCGATCCTGAACATGGCGATTACCGGGTAGCTGCAGGCTCTCCTGCCGAAGGCTACGGCTGCCAGATCTTTCCACCGGATTTACGTTATAAATCAGATGATTTGCCAGAACCCACTTTAATTCACCATAATAATAACCCTTCCAGAAGTTCCATTGAAGTTTCAGGAAGTATCACTATTAATACTATTTGGGATGTGGACACTGTGAAAGTGGTGGGTGATGTTTTAATCGAAAATGGAGTTACAGTAAGCATAACACCCGGCACAAAAATTGAATTCCAGGATTATTATGCTCTTTTTGTGCAGGGACAAATTTTAGCAATCGGAGGACCTGAAAACTTCATTCATTTCACAAGCGCTCAACCGGAATTATTTTCTTTCGATCATTCGCCGTTGGGTAGCTGGAATGGTATAAGATTTGATGACACTTCGTCGTTAAATGGAACTTCCAAACTGGAATACTGCCTTATCGAATATGCCAAAGAGATCGAAGAAAATGGAGTTGGAGGAGCAATTTATACCTACAATTTCTCCGATATGGAGATAACTAATTGCATATTTCAGAATAATTTTGCCGATTACGGTTCAGTACTGGGACTGGAATATTGTTCTGCTCCCAGGATTATAAACAATCTGATGTGCAATAATATTGCCTTCCTGGGTGGGTCTCCCATATATTGTACCTATTCGTATCCCCGGTTGTTAAATAACACGATAGTAAATAACACTGTTTTAAACGAAGATCTTTTTTTTAATACAGGAACAATTCACACATTTCTCTCCAAACCACAGATCGTGAACAATATCGTCTGGGATAATCTCAACTATTACCTGGGAGGTACACAATTACTCGAGTGCAAAGCATTTTACACGATCTATAACAACATCGAAGCCGGTCATGAGGGAGAAGGCAATATCGATTCAGACCCTTTGTTCTTTAATGCAGCAGGAAATGAATTCATGCTTCGAAGTAACTCACCCTGCATAAATACCGGTACACTGGATGTACCTTTTGGAACAGAACTTCCGGATTCTGATCTGGCAGGAAATCCCAGGATATATGACTCTTCTATCGATATGGGATGTTACGAATGGCAGGGCACTCCGATAAGTAATGAAGAATTACCAATTACGAATTACGAACTAAAGAGCTACCCCAATCCCTTTAATCCTGAAACAAAAATATCTTTCACCGCAGAGCACGCAGAGAACGCAAAGATTGAAATTTTCAATATTAAAGGACAGAAAATTAAAACACTTATTGACAAATCTATTTCTGCTGGGAATCATACTGTTGTCTGGAATGGAACAGATGCAAACGGTAATCTGGTTTGTTCAGGTGTATATCTCTACAAATTGGAAGCAGGTGATTACCAGAAAGTTAAGAAGATGATGTTGATGAAATAGGAAGAAAAGATGAACAAAGTTATTATTGTATGTTTTATCTTACTTATGTCACCTATTACTATCTTTACTCAGACACCTGATTGGCAATGGGCAACACAAGCTGGTGGAAATGATGTTGATAATGGATGGAGTATTACAACAGATAATACAGGGAATAATTATATAACAGGATCTTTTCGCGAAACAGCAACATTTGGTTTGTATTCTATTATAAGCAATGGTTATCTCGATATATTTGTAGCAAAGATAAATTCAGATGGAAATTGGCAGTGGGCAACTCAAGCTGGTGGAAATAATGTTGATAATGGATCTAGTATTACAACAGATAACACAGGGAATAGTTATGTGACAGGAGCTTTTAGTGGAACAGCAAACTTTGGACAGTATTCTATTACAAGTAATCTTTATTCCAATATATTTGTAGCAAAGATAAACTCAGATGGAAATTGGCTATGGGCTGTTAATGCTGGAGGAAATAATGCTGATTATGGATGGAGTATTACAATAGATAATACAGGGAATATTTATGTAACAGGAGCTTTTAGCGAAACAGCAACTTTTGGATCGTATTCTATTACAAGTATTGGAGGATGGGATATTTTTATAGCAAAGATGGATTCAGATGGTAATTGGCTATGGGCTACTCAAGCTGGTGGAAGTGATGATGATTGTGGAGGTGGAATTACAACAGATGATACAGGGAATGCTTATGTGACTGGAGGTTTTTACGAAAC
>DAOUUD010000099.1 GCA_030668345.1 Candidatus Cloacimonadota bacterium
CTGTCTGAGTCTGCTGCTATCTTTCTAAGGGGTTGTTTGGTATGTTTGTGCAAAAGGGCATTCAACTTTTGTTTCAGCAGCATAATTTCTTTTGTTTGGATCTCGATATCTGAGGCTTGTCCCTGTACACCGCCCAGAGGTTGATGGATCATGATCCTACTGTTGGGAAGAGTAAAACGTTTTTTTTCCGCACCTGCTGTAAGAAGGAATGCTCCCATGCTCAAAGCCTGCCCGATGCAGATGGTGCTGACATCCGGACGTATATATTGTATTGTATCATATATGGCCAAACCTGCATAAACTGAACCTCCCGGACTGTTTATGTACATGTAAATATCTTTATCGGGATCTTCGGCTTCCAGGTGAAGAAGCTGGGCAATTACAACGTTGGCAACATTATCATCGATAACAGAACCTAAAAAAACGATCCTGTCTTTTAATAGACGGGAATAAATATCATAAGCCCGTTCTGTTCTGCCATCCTGCTCAACAACTATAGGAACGTAAGCCATTTATTTCTCCTTTTTATTTCCAGAAACTTTAGCCTTTTCTTTTGGATAAAGAACAAATTTCGATTTCATTTCCAGCAGATCCAGTAATTTCTTTTCTTCTGCTGCATATATAAAATCATCACTCATGATCTGTTTTTTATACATTTCTTTGTATTTGTCAAGTTCCATCTTCAGATTGTCTGCCGCTTCTTTGATAATTTCTTCTTTATCTTCGGCAGTTATTTCTACTTTCTCGATCTTTTTCAACTCGTCCAAAATGAAATGGCTTTTCAAGTTATATTCGGCCATTCCCATATACATAGGAAGAATTTTCTCCAATTCTATTTTGTAGGCATCAACATAAGGTTTTGCCATATTCTCAGCATAATTTTTTATCATGGAAGAAGGAACTTCAAAAGGATTTTCTTCGATAAGTTTTGTTATAATAGCATTGCGTTTTCTCTCTATATTTTCTTTTTTGAGCCTGGTTTTAAGCTCTTCACTAACTTTCTCTCTCAGATCGGTGAGTGAATCATACTCCAGGTCTTTGGCAAAGTCATCGTTCAATTCGGGCAATTCCTTCCTTTTTATCGATATCACCTTTACCAGGAAATCTCTGTCTTTCAGGTTAGAACTTATTTCGTTATCGCTGCTATCCTGCGTTTTGGTGAAGAGTTTTGTTCTAACTTCGTCTTCCACTTTAACGCCGGTAAGGTTCTCATTGAAAGGCTTTGAATAGGAATTTGCCCCTAAAACGAACTCTCTTTCTATCTCTTTTGTAACTTCGCTGTTATCATTCAGAAATTTGATGGTAGCTTTAATGATATCACCTTCTTCAGAAGTTTCAGGAGTAATTTCATTTGCCATTCTGAGCCGGAAATCTTCGATAGTTGCATCTACCATTTCTTTCTTGAATTTAGTCTCTTCGTAAGGAATTTTCAATCCTTTGTATTTCTCTATTTTGATTTCGGGCATCACTTCATATTTAAAAGTTACAACCAGTTCCTTTCCCTTTTCCCATTCTACTTTGGTAGCTTCACCCTGATTCACAGGTTTCAGCTTTTTTTCATCGATCGCTGCTTTGTAATAGTCACCCAGTTTCTGATTAAAAAACTCTTCTTTGGAATGTTCACCATAGTTTTTTTCGATCATGGCAACAGGGGCTTTACCCTTACGGAAGCCGGGAATAACAACATAATTCTTAAATTTTTGCAGCACCTTATTATATTCTTTCAATGCTTCATCTGCATCGATAGTTATGGTTAATTCTTTTGTGCTTTCACTAATATCGTTGATCTCGGTTTTCACAAATTCTCCTTCTATGTTATAACAGATGGTGCGAAAGAGGGGACTCGAACCCCTACAGGATCTCTCCCACTGGATCCTAAATCCAGCGCGTCTACCAACTCCGCCACTTTCGCACTATGAAAACTATTCCATTTTTTTGTATATTTTCTCATATTTTGACATCAGCTCTTTATTGTTCAGTTCTTTGGCAGTATTATACAACATTTGAACAGCTTGTTTAGAGGAAGGTTTGATTTCAAACCATAGTTCTGCATATTTCAGAAGTTCATTAAAATGTTTGAGCCCATATAACTTATAGCACAAAGTAGTAACATATTCCGGATTATCTACTTTTCCATCTTCCCGGTCTAAATCTACAGCTTCCTGTAAATATTTTGTAGATTCTACATTGTTATCCATTTTAAGAGCAAGATTGCTGAGAGTAACAAGTAAATCCATATTGGGAGAACTTAATTTATATGATTCCATAAAAGCATTATATGCAAGTGAATCTTTTTTGACATTTATAAATGCCAATCCGGCGTTATAGAAGTTATCAGGGTTTTCCGGTTCTAATTCTGCAGCTTCCAGGAACATATTTCCCGCTTCTTCGTATTTTTTTGCATTAAAGTAATAATTTGCTAATTTCAGTCGCGCTATGATATATGTAGGATCAAGTTCCGCTGTTTTTCTAAAATACATTATTGCGTTATCTGTATCTTCCAGTTTTTCGTAACTCAAAGCCATCAATCTGTAGGAAAGTGTACTATCGGGAATGACGTTGATAAGATCTGTAAATATTTGTATCGCACCGTTGTAATCTTCCTCTTGTAATTTAAGTTTTCCAGCGTTTATAAGTTGGTCAAAACAGCTATCCTTGAATTGCTTTAATTGCTCAAGTACCATATCCAGTTTTTCTTTTTTAATCTGCTTTTTGTAAAACTTATCAGCAGCTTTCTCATCTGTTTTTTGTAATTCTTCATATTCAGCATAAATATCATTAATTTCTTGAATTGCAGAAATGAACAAACTCCTGGCTTTCAGATAATCCTTTTTTATATTGTAATAGATACTACCAGCTTTTTCCAGCGCTATAACATGATGAGGATTCTCTTCTAGAACAGATTCGTAAAGGGGAAGTGCTTTCTCATATCGCTCTCCGCCAAGATGCATATTAGCAGAACGAAGGTTCTTTTTACCATCTGCTGTAAGTTCCTGAGAAGCAGCAAATAAACTTCCGCTTAATACAAGCAAAACAATCAGTGTTACAAAAAATTTCAAATTTCTTTTCATCTTTCCTCCACTATTTAAATAATATAGTTTATATTACGTTATGCAAATTTTTGATAGTAGTATAGAAGTCAAGAATTTTATGGTTTGTTTTTTTATAAAAACTAAAAAAAAGGCGGTTACCCGCCTTTTAAGAATTTTTGAACTTACCAGTTAGATCACAATTCGGGTTCAAAAGGCATTATTGCCTGAACTGGATCGTTCCTGATGTTCTTGTAAAGCAATAAAGATCTATCCAATCCGATCTCTTTTGTGATATCGCTTTTCATAAACTCGGCAACTACATCGATATCAAATTTATCTTTCAAAAATTCTTCGAAGATACTTTTCTTCTCAGGGTAGAAATGAACGGAGTATTCAATTACTCCTGCTATTTCAGCAGCTTTTATAATAGCATTATTCAACATTCCCACACCATCGATGAGATTTTTATCCAATGCATCTTCACTGCTCCAGATTTGACCCTGTGCAAGCATTTCCACATCCTCAAGTGACATTTCCCGCCCTTCAGCAACGCGGATTTTGAATTCGATGTATGTCTCTTCAATATCGTTTTTCAATGCTTCAAATTCTTCAGCATCGGGTTCTCTGTATGGATTAAATAGATCGGAGTATTTTCCCTTTTTAATCTGTTCGGAATTAAGTCCTATATTTTGAGATAATTTACTGATGTTTGGTATCATTGCCACCACTCCGATAGAACCTGTTATAGTGTATGGATCTGCGTAGGTATAATCTGATTCTGCAGAAATATAATAACCTCCAGAAGCTGCCACATTACCCATCGAGATTATGATCGGTTTAACCCTTCTTAATTGCTTTATTCTACTTAGTATTATTTCAGATTCCAAAGCACTTCCACCGGGACTGTTCACTCGTAGAACTACAGCTTTAATTGAATTATCAGTTTCCAGTTTATCCAGTACTTCATCTATCTTTGAAGCAGAAAGATTTTGTGCTGTATAGAATGAATTTGACGAAGCGATCATGCCTTGTGCATAAACCACCGCTATCCGTTCTTTTTCTTTACTTCTGGATGATAATTTGTAGCTTTTCAAGGAAACAAGTTGATCCTGTTTTATTCCCAATTCTTTGAATAGATCCTCTCTAAAACAGAGCTGGTCGACCAGGTTATATTCAAGGGCTTTTTCTCCGGAAATGAATATTTCTTTTCTGTTTTCATAAATATGCTTTATTTGCTCGATGGATAAATTCCTGTTTTCTGCGATCATTGCTATCATTTTATCATAAATAGTTGTAAATAATTTATCCAGATTTTCTTTCACAGGTTTAGAGAAGCTCGATCTGGAAAAATTCTCGCCGGCTCCTTTGTATTTTCCAGCATGGATCACCTTCATTTCTATACCTATTTTATCTAGCATGTCTTTATAGAATAGAACACTTCCTCCAACTCCAGTAAGAAATAATCCACCGGATGCGGAGGGATTCAGGTAGATTGAATCTGCTATGGAAGCAAGAATGTAATCTCTATTGCCAGCCATATTGAAATGGGCATATACCTTTTTACCGGAACTCTTGAAATGCTCTATTGCTTCCATTATTTCGTTTATGTTAGCCATTCCGCAAGACATCCATTGTGGTTCCAGGATAATTCCTTTGATGTTCTTATCATAGAATGCTTTGTTTATCTTTTGAATAATTGAATGTGTACCGATAGCATCCTCTCCAAAAAAGCTTTCGCTGAATTCGTTGTATTCTACAATTTCACCTGATAATTTGACATGAAGATAAGAACCTGGCAAGATCTCTTTTAACTGCTTTTTCTTTCCCATGCTTTTACTCATAATCCCGATGATATTGAAAGTCGAGAATATAATAATAATAATAATAACGACCGATGTTAAGCAACCAAATGCGAACCATTTTCCTTTCATTTTTCCTCCTTCTTGTTCGGGCGAAGCTCCGATTTATCGGAACGAAGCCCAATTTATCCCGGCGTAGTCCCGAAAGCATTCGGGACGAAGCCGGATTATCTCACCGTATCTGAACACTCACGAGTGGTTCAGAGAAGGCGGATTAATATTTTATTTCTAATTCCTTAATTTTTCGAGATAAATTGCTAACCTGTAGATTCAGTGCTTTTGCTGTATTGGTAAGATTTCCATTATTAAGCTTTAACTGAGTGCTCAGATATTTTATTTCAAATTCTCTTTTTTTATCTTTATAGGAAAGTGTTTGATTCCAGAAATCTGTCTTCTGCGGCTTCTGTGTTAGAATGGTAATGTCTTCAGGTTCTATTATTTCTTTATCGACCAGAATGTAGATCCTTTCGATCAGGTTTCGTAATTCCCGTACGTTTCCTTTGAATTCCCACGATTGCAGCTCATTGATGCAGGCAGGTGAAAATGTTTTCAATGGAATCTTCAGGTCATTGGAAAAAAAATGCGAGTAATGTTCTATCAACAATGGAATATCTGACGGATGTTCACGCAGGGGAGGGGTGGTGATGGGAATTACGTTCAATCTGTAATACAGGTCTTCCCTGAAACTGCCCTGTTCAACCAGTGCTTCCAGGTTTTTATGCGTGGCAGCAATTAACCGAATGTTGATCTTCTGGGTTTTATTACCACCCACTCTTTCAAATTCACCTTCCTGGATAACCCTGAGGATCTTAGCCTGGGCATTTAAGCTCATATCACCGATCTCATCCAGAAAAAGCGTGCCGCAGTCTGCCTGTTCGATCTTTCCATCCTTACTTTTATGAGCACCGGTAAATGCTCCTTTTTCATGACCGAAAAGCTCACTTTCCACTAGCTCATTAGGAATAGCAGCAGAATTAAATTTAATAAAAGGTTTATCTCTTCTTTTACTGCCATTATGAACAGCGTAGGCGACCAGTTCTTTGCCGGTACCGCTTTCACCCCTTATAAGAACTTTAGAGTCGCTGGATGCTATTTTTTGGACTAACATGAGCATTTCTTTAATAGGTTTACTTTCTCCCACGATCTGATATTGTTCATCTACGGTAGTTTTAAGATTATTATAATTCCTGGAGAGAGTTTGAAACTCATAAGCTTTATTAACGATGACCTTTATTTTTGTAAGACTGAGCGGCTTTTCAAGGAAATCATACGCACCAAATTTAATTGCTTTTACTGCTTCTTTTATACCGCTGTGGCCCGATATCATAATAACAGTAGTCTGGGAATTCTTATCTTTCATTTTTTGTAATATATCCAGACCATTAGCACCATCCAGACGAACATCAAGAAGTACTACATCTGGATTGAATGATTCAAATAGTTTCATTACTTTATCACTTTTAACAGTGTATTCGCAGATATGTCCTTCATCTTGCAAGATATTTTTAAGTGTAAGACAGATATTCATTTCGTCATCAATTATCAGTATTTTCATTTCATCTCCAATAATTCAAATCCATTTCTAAACCGTCTTTAATATTATTTCAAACGTACTTCCCTGC
>DAOUUD010000014.1 GCA_030668345.1 Candidatus Cloacimonadota bacterium
AACCTGGGATGAACCCTCCAACAGAGATTTTTCCCATTATAAAGTATATCGTGACATAGTTATGATAGCAGATGATATTATGGAGACTTCCTATCTTGATCCTGCCGTACCGAATGGAACCTATTGCTACAATATCAGGGCGGTATATAGTGGTGGTCATCAATCTGCTCTCTCTACAGATGCTGTAATCGAACATGTACAGACCAATGCAAATGAGGTTATTATTCCTGTAACCACCGTACTTACCGGCAATTTCCCCAATCCTTTCAATCCTACAACCACAGTAAAATATGCGCTTCATGAAGATTCCAAGATCCAGTTAGAGATATTCAACATTAAGGGACAGAAAATAAAAACCTTAGCCGATGGAAATCAATCTGCCGGATTTCATACAATCGTATGGGATGGAAAAGATGACAACGGCAGAACGGCTGCCAGTGGATTATACTTCTACAAAATGGTCTCCGAAGGTAACGGTGGCAGATATACTTCCACCAAGAAAATGCTCTTATTGAAATAAGAATATTTCGCTCCGGAAGCTAAAGCTGACGGAGCAACTCTTTCTTTCTTATTGAAATAAGGGAATTTTGCCTGACCATTCACGAGTGGTCAGGCAACTTTTTCTTTCCTCCTAAAATAAGGGCGGACTTGTGCGCCGTGGCGGATAAATCTTATTGAAACAAAATAACGTAGGGACAGATCACCGATCTGTCCTTGCTCGTTTCATAGCTCCTGCTACAGATAAACTAATAACCGCATCAACATAGCAAGAGCTATGTGACGAGATCGATTAAGCTAAAACAACAAAGCCCCGGAAACCCGGGGCTTTTATTTATTCTCTATAAAACTATTCAAATCAAATCGTACAACTCTTCCAGGCTATTTCCTGTATAAACTATATCTGCGCATTCTTTGTACAGGTGCAGCCTCTGATCCCAGAGTGTAAATAGCTCTGATTCCGTCCTTTCTATAGCAATAGGCCGGTAGGAATTCACAATGCGTGACCTGATAATTTCCCAGGGTGTATGCAGCCAGATGATTTTATATGATTCCTGCTTCAGGAAATTCCTGTTCTCCTCTTTTTCCACAATTCCACCGCCGGTGGCAATAACGCCTAGTTTATCCCAATTCAGTAAAACCTCAGTTTCAATCTTCCTGAAATATTGTTCGCCTTTTTTTGTAAAAATATCATTCACATCGAGGTTTGCTTTTTTCTCTATTTCCAGGTCGATATCGTAAAAAGGAAGTTCCAGTTTTGCAGCGAGTTGTTTGCCCAGGTATGTTTTACCGGCTCCCATGAAACCAATTAAAAAAATCATTCCGCCATCTTTCATAATTTTCTCCTGAAAACACAAAAGGCGTCCGGTGTTGACGGACAGCCTTTTTTCTTTTTTATCTGAATATGTTATTTACTCTTTTTTTCAGTTTTATCTTCTACCGGTTTTTCTTTTGTAGTTTTTTTTGCTGATTTTTCAGATTTTTCTTTAGCTTTTACTTTTTTCGCAGCTGCTTTTTTAACAGGTTCTTCGTCTTTTTTTGTTTTCTTCTTTGCTGTTTTTTTCTTTTTTTCTTCGGTAGTTTTTTTCACTGTTGCTTTTTCCGGTTTTTTATCAGTTGTTTTTTCTTCGGCTTCTACAGGTACTTCCTGTTTGATAGGTTCTTCAACAGGCTTTTCGTCTGAAGTTTTTTCTTTAGTTTTTTCTTCAGTCTTTTCTTTTTGTTTTTTGGGAGTTTCTTCTACCAGGTTCTCTTTGATGGCTCTGCGTTTCTCTGTTTTTTCTGTAATTTTTTTTGTGTGCACATCAACGAAATCTTCGAGTTCTTTTTCATCTCTGGCAAAGAAGTAAGCTTTCACACTGAGGATCAATCGTCTGTTCTCCAGATCGAGTTCAATGATCTTAAGCGGAAGTTTCTCTCCCGTTTCAAAAGCCATACCTGCCTTTTTCAAACCGGGAATTGCAAGATGTGAAAGAGGAATAAAGCCTTCCACAGTATAATCATCTACTTCTACATCAACCAATACACCTTTGGTAATGATCTTAACAATGTTTGCTTTTACTTCGGAATTTATCGGAAGTTTTTTATCAAGGTTCTCCCAAGGATCGGTTTGAAGTTGTTTTACGCCCAGAGCAATACGGTGTAAAGTTTTATCGATGGATAGGATCTTAACCTCTATTTCCTGCCCTTTTTGAAAGACCTCTTTGGGATGATAAATACGTTTTGTCCAGGAAATATCAGAAATATGAATAAGACCTTCAATGTCGTTCTCAATTTCAATGAACACACCAAAAGGAGTGATGCTTCTAACCACACCCTTGATCTTGGAATCCATAGGATACCTTTCCTCGATAGTAAGCCATGGATTTGGTTCCATCTGCTTGATACCAAGGGAAATTCTTTTATCTTCTCTTGAAGTAGTAAGCACAATTGCTTTTATCGTATCGCCAAGTTTCAGCAACTGCTTGGGGTGTTTTATCTTTTTAGTCCAGCTCATTTCAGAAATATGAACCAGTCCTTCCACTCCTGATTCTAATTCCACAAAAACACCATAGTTCGTTATATTCACGACCTTACCACTAACAATTGTCCCTTCGGGGTATTTTGCTTCGATATTTGCCCAGGGATGTGGAACCAGTTGCTTGAGCCCCAAAGAAACCTTGCCGGCTTTGTCATCATAGCTAAGAATTTTAACCTTAACTTTATCGCCTATATTTAACATATTAGAGGGGTGTTTAATGTGTCCCCAGCTCATATCGGTGATATGTAAGAGCCCATCAATACCGCCCAGATCGATGAAAGCGCCGTAATCTGTTATATTTCTAACTTCGCCATCCAGCTCACTACCTTCCACGATCTTAGCTTTCAGATCTTTCAGGCGTGATTCTTGTTCTTCAATAAGAACTTTTTTGCGGGATACAATAATATTTCTACGTTCTCTATCTATTTTTAGTATCTTAAAATCACTCTTTTTACCAATAAACTGATCAAGATTGGGAATGGGTTTGGTAGATATCTGTGATCCGGGCAGGAATGCTTCCAGATCATCAATATCTACGATCATTCCGCCTTTAACACGCCGTCGGAGAACACCATGAACAGAATCATTATTTTTCATTTTTTCTTCGAGTTGTTCAATGTTCAAATAGAAATCGGCTTTCTTTTTGGATAGTCTCAGCCTACCGGAGCCATCCTCAACAGAATCTATAAAAACTTTTAAACGGCTACCTATCTCTGGCAAGTTTGCGTTGGTAAATTCGCGAATAGAGATAGCACTTTCAGATTTAAACCCGATGTCAACAAGCACCGAACGTTCGTCAACGCTTACTACAGTGCCTTCAACGATCTTACCCTTATCAAATTTACTAAAATGCTCATCAAATAAAGACATCATGTCGTCTTCATTGTTGTTTTTCTTCCTGATTTTTGGAAGTGTAGTTCCTTCCTTTTTCTCTTCTACTTTTTCTGTGTCTTCAGCTTTGATTTCTTCTACAATTTCTTCAACTACTTCTCTTTTTTCTTCCTTCTTTTCTTCTTTTTCGATAGGCTCTTTTACGTCTGTACCTTCGTTTTGATCGTTAACAATCATTCTTCCTCCTTGAACCCAGGGATATCTTTGATCTTATCGACCTTTTGGTTGATATTCCCCATACATTCAATTATTTTATTATATACTTCCACAATTACCCAATCAGGCGTGGAAGCACCAGCTGTTAAACCGATATTGTTTCTACCTTTAAACCACTTTTTATCGATTTCGCACGCTGTTTCAATATGAAATGTCTCTACAAAATCTTCACTAATTCTGGCAAGCATTTTTGTATTCGAGCTATTCCTGCCTCCTACTACTATCATCAGGTCGCTCTCTTTGGCTAGTTCCAAAGTAGACTCCTGGCGAATACTCGTGGCATTACAAATAGTATTCATAACACGCATCTCGTGGCATTTTGGAATAAATATACTTACAAGCTTCTGTAAATCGTCTATCTTTCGAGTGGTTTGAGAAATAATTCCAACTTTTTGATATTTTTTTTCGGGTACATCTTCCGCACTGGCTACAATTAAGCATTCACCTTCTATATAAGAACTTAAAGCTATTACTTCAGGATGATTTTTATCACCCATAATAACCACCATATATCCTTGTTCGCTCAGTTCTTTGGCGTATTCTTGTGTTTTAGAAACATAGGGACAGGTGGCATTGATTATTTCAATGTTGTTTGTGATAAGTTCTTCCAGGACCTCTTTTTTTACTCCATGAGAGCGGATAATGGTGGGTCTGCCCTGAATTTCGGAAACTTCATTCACTCTCTCAATCCCCTCACTGGCAAGTTTTTCCACCATTTGCGGATTGTGGATTATTGGTCCCAGTGTAACGATCTTATGATTACCCTGCGCTGCTTCCGAAGCGATTTTTATTGCCCTTTTTACACCAAAACAAAACCCGGAATTTTTTGCGATTTTAACACTCATTACTCAACTCATTTATCTTTTTTAAAACATGCTCTGCCAGACTACGATAATTTTCTTTTGTTTCATCCAAGTTTGAAAAGCTTTCTGCCTTGATCTTTTCCCCGATTACTATTTTCAGCTTTTCTTTTCTAAGAAAGCACTTCCAAAAATATGGTGAATTTTTAATGTAAATTGGCAGGATATCCTTTTTCAATTGCATTGCAAACTTTCCTACTCCAGATTTTACAGAAGCAGATTTCCTGGTCCCTTCGGGGAAGATCAATATAGAATGACCCTTATTCAGAATTTGTGTAACGAATCTAATAGCGGCTTTATCTATCATACCTCTTTTTACCGGAATAGCATTAAGGAATTTCAGGATACTACCAACCGCTTTATTCCTGAAGAGTTCAACTTTTGCCAGATAATAAATTTCAACCGGAATTATTGACCCGATAAAGAAAGGGTCAACAGCAGCAACGTGGTTTGGGGCTATAATACAGTTTTGAACTGAACTCAATCTTTCTTTATTAATTATTTCCAATCCCCAGAAAACAATCATATAATATTTCACGAGATTTATAATTAACGAATATGTTTTACGCACTTTTTCCTCGCATAATTATTTTAAAGAGAAATTCAACCTGATCATCGATGGTCATGTTACTGGTATCAACGGGAATTGCATCTTCTGCCTGCTTCAATGGCGAGATCTTACGCGAAGTGTCATTCGCATCGCGCCAGATGAGTTCTTTTTCGATATCTTTCAAAGATAGGTTTTCACCTTTTTTTGCAGCTTCTTTCCAACGGCGCAGAGCTCTGGTTTTTTCATTTGCTATCATAAAGAACTTAAAATCTGCATTGGGAAAAACAACCGTTCCAATATCCCGGCCATCCATGATAACTCCACCATTCTTGCCAATCTCTCTTTGTAATAAAACCATCTTTTTGCGTACTATATCTATCTTTGCGATTTCAGAAGAAAGCTTGGTAATATCTGCTTCTCGAATTCGTTGGCTCACGTCATTTCCATTCAAAAATATTTTGTTCCCTTTTTCGGAATAGAGAATCTTAATATCTATGTTTTCGAGCATTGTAATAAGTTTTGGAATATCTTTAAGGTTGATACTGTTTTCCAGGGAACATAATGCGCAGGCACGGTACATTGCACCTGTATCGATATAAATATATTTCAATTTCCTGGCCAATGCTTTTGCCGTTGTACTTTTCCCGGAAGCTCCGGGTCCGTCGATAGCGATCACATATTTTTTTTTCATAATATCCCACATCAAAAATGATAAGATAAGCTTACTATATTATCTTCAAATTTCAAATGAATTTTATTCTTCTTTTCTTCAAAATTGAAAAGATGAGCATCAACAAAAGCATCTATCGTGGAGAGAAAAACTACCGCTCCTAACCACCAGAGATCACTTTGCCTTTTGTAATAATAATCCAGGTAATCGTTATAATCATCTTCATTACCGGAAATTTTGTATTGATCGTAACTATCTTCGGCTTTGAAATGATGATAGGCTGCCAAACCTATCATGCCGGTTTCCAGCACAAGTACTCCTGTAGATTTCAAATAAGCACCGTTATATAATTGCCCGCCACCGGGAATAAAAAGGGAAAGAGCTGCAGCTTTAAATGGTTTTTTTGCTTTTACTTCTACTTCTTCCCCAAAAGCGTGGATAGAAAGCAAGATCAGAAAGAACGATATCAACAGTTTACGCATTTTGTAATTTATCCTTTAAAGCATGATAAAATAACGGGATCATAACTTCATGATGACCTACAAAATAATAACCTTTTCCACCGCTTTTTGTAGGTCTTTCTACAATGTTCGTTCTGGGTCTGTAATGAAGGTTCATATCGAAAACTGCTGTATAGAAATTCCGCAAGGGATATCCCAGGTTGCGTACCACGGTAACCGCTTTCAGAAAAACTTCGGGAATTACAACCGCCGAGCCGAAACTCAGGAAAACACCACCTTCATTTAAACCAATAATACTATTACAGAAAATCCTGAAGTCGCGCAGCGAGCAGTCTCCAATTGCTGCACCATTTGCTGTTTCGTGCTGGTGTACAATATCTGTTCCCAGTGCCACATGAACCGTAAAAGGAATCTGCTTTTCATATGCTTTTGCCAGAAGTGACATTGATTTATTAGGTGTTTCAGTCTCAAATAGATGTTTCCCAATTGCTTCTCCAAAACCAAGTTTGTTTTGATAGGCATCCGTAATAATATTATTTATTCCGTCACAGGTTTCCCGGGCAAAGCCAAAAGAACCATCTTCCAATGCTGTTGCCACATCTTCTGATGTTTTTCCGAATTTGGCGATCTCAAAATCATGGATAACGACCGAACCATTAGAAGCCATAGTTGTTATTAGACCCATTTCCATCAGATCGTTTAGATACAACGATAAGCCGCATTTTACTACATGCCCACCCAATGCGATTATTACTGGTTTACCTTTCTGGTAAGCTAATACGCATCTATCCACCAGTTCTTTTACATCTTCAACTGCCAGGAGATCAGGGGTACTTTTCAGAAGTTCCGCAAAATTTTGCTTTGATGGATCTGCAAAATCTTTAATATGAACTTTGCTGGGACGATTGGTAATGGAATATTTTTTTAAACCTGCCAGATCGATCTCTTTATATCTTCCCATATTATTTCCCACTAATCTATTATTTCATCCAGCCCATTGGAAAATTCTTTCTTGAACTGGTTAAACCTGTTTTCTAAAATAGATTTCCTCGCTTTACTGATGAGTTCCATATAAAAATGAAGACTGTGTATAGTAGCCAGTCGCATTCCTAATAACTCATCTACACTGAACAGATGCCGAATATATGCACGGCTGAAATTCCGGCAAGCATAACAATCACATTCATTATCGATAGGTGAAAAATCCTGCCTGTAGCGGGCTGATTTAATTATCAATTTTCCATTCCGCGTAAAGATCGTTCCCTTCCTGGCATTACGCGTAGGCATTACGCAATCGAACATATCTATGCCGTTTTCAATATTCTCCAACAGATCGTTGGGAGTTCCTACACCCATCAGGTAGCGAGGTTTGTTTTTGGGAATTATGTTATTAAGAAAACTGGTGATCCTCAACAGATCATCTTTGGATTCACCAACGGCCAGACCGCCAATTGAATAGCCGGGGAAATCCATCTCGATCAACTTTTTAGCACTTTCTTCCCGCAGATCTTCATAAATTCCACCCTGAACAATTCCAAACAGGGCTTGCTTTTTGGTGTCTTTATGTAATTCTTTCCCACGTTTTGCCCAGTCCAGTGTAACCTTCAAAGATTCTGCTACATATTTTTTCGTGGCAGGATAGGGAGGACATTCATCAAAAGACATGATAATATCTGCACCAATATCATTTTGTATTTCGATCACTTTTTCAGGTGTGAACATATGATAGCTGCCATCGATGTGAGACTGAAAACGCACACCTTCTGGAGTGATCTTTCTTAAACCTTCCAAGCTCATCACCTGAAAACCGCCGCTGTCTGTAAGTATCGGTTTATTCCAGCTCATGAATTTATGTAAACCGCCTGCTTTTTTGATCAATTCGTGACCGGGTCGAAGATACAGATGGTAGGTATTACCCAGAATAATCTGCGCTCCCATATCGTGTAATTCAGCAGGAGAAAGCGTCTTGACCGTAGCCCTTGTTCCCACCGGCATAAATATAGGAGTTTGGATAGTACCATGCGGAGTTACAAGAAGTCCGGCTCGGGCATTACCGCTTTTTGCTTCTACAGTAAATTCAAAAATGACAGCCTCCGCTTATTCCATGTTCATTTTCTGTTCTTGAATTGAGACATTACGCGTAAAAATCCTGCTGATATCGTTCCAAAAAGCAAATACCATTAAAAATAATAAGATAAAGATACCAATATTTTGCAATGCTATCTGCAATCTCTGGGAAAGTGGTTTCTTCTGAATTCCTTCAACAAAGCAAAAGAAGATATGTCCTCCATCCAGCACAGGGATCGGCAGCAGGTTCATGATCATCAGTATTATACTGATAGCGCCAATGAAAGAAAGTATGTAATTCCAACCTTTATTAATAGTTTGTTTAGACATCGTATAGATCATGATCGGACCGCCCAGATTGGATTTGATAGCTTTGGGTTTGGTGACCAGTTTGAAAAGCATTGCATAGTTCAATGCTACAAAATTAACAGTGGTGATCGAACCATACACTATAGACTCTCCGATATTATAACGTTCTTCAATTTTTACGGGTAGATATTGCATTATTCCTATTATTTTATTGTCTTGTAATATGTTCTCTTCAAGCAGCAGAGATTTTTCAAAAGTTTGTTCTCCCCGTTTGATGACGAGAGTTATTTCATCACTTTTACTACCGGTTATTAATTCCCGCATTTCATACCAGTCATTTACCTTCTTACCATTTATTGCAAGTATGCTGTCCCCTGCCATCAATCCTGCCTGGTAGGCTGCCATCCCAGGTGCTACTTCTCCAATAACAGAAGGTGATAACGGCAAGATTTCCGAGTACCAGGTTCGGGGTTCGATTTCTACTAATTCTATTTCAAGTGTTTTACCTTCACGTTCCAATAGCATAGAATTATATTCACCGGGTTTGGTGTATTGAACCAGTTGACTCCATCCCTGAACAGGATGACCGTTGATTTCCAATATCGTATCATTTTTTTTAAATATTTGTTCGTATACCGGCTCGACCTTCCCAATAACCGGAAGATGATCCTCATAATATTTACCAATAGCAAAGGAAGCAATAAAAATAATAAGCGCAAAAAGGAAGTTAGCAAAAGGTCCCGCAAAAGCAATTAATCCTCTTTCCCACCAGGATTTGGAATGATAAGAACCGGTGTCATCATCAACTTCTTCGTCCGGCTTTTCTCCTTTCATCTTAACATAACCACCCAGAGGAATTATAGATATCCTGTATTCTGTTGTACCTTTTTTAAAACTGAATAATCTGGGTCCGAATCCGATGGAAAATTTCTCTATTTCCACTCCAATTATCCGGGCGACTACAAAATGCCCGGTTTCATGAACTGTAACCAATATTCCAAGCACTATTAGTGCACCGATTATACTTAACATCTTTCCTCTCAATATCTTTAGCTACTGTTCCAATTCCAGATTTCACTTGCTCTGGTCAAGTTTTTTGCTGTTACCTATTAGGAATCATGAAATTTATTTGACAACATGTGCAATAAAAACAAAAAGCATTCAATAAATAATTTTAGGAAAAAAGATGAATAGATTTTTTGTGTTTTGTTTACTACTATTAATATTGCTTTCCTGCAGCAAAAAGACACCCGAAGAAATAGATCCCTTTATTTATCTATCCGGTTCCTTGCAGGAAGGGGAAACACTGGCAAATGCCCTCATCGATGAGGGTATCGAAAATGCCACAGTATACAAATTTGTTAACAAAATGGATTCTATATACAATCTCAGACGTGCTCAACCGGCAGACAGCTTTGTGGTAAGACTCGATACTCTGGACATAACGCACGAATTAATTTATATTCCCGACAAGATCCACACATATCGTGTTATACGCGATACTGCTGATGTTTTCTTTACTCAAATTGATACTCTGAAATTGGTAAAAGAGATAGATACTTTTGAAGGAGTAATGGAATCTTCTCTCTGGAATGCCGTTATCGATGGTGGAGAAGGACCAGCCTTGGCAGTTATGATGAGCCAGATATTCCAATGGGATATAGATTTCTTTATCGATCCCCAGAAGGGTGATGATTTCAAACTAACTTTTGAGCAGTACAAAACAGAAGATGGAAAATTTATCAAATACGGTGAAATCCTGGTAGCTCAATATACCAGCCGAAACTATGATAATATTGCATATCGTTATACCAATAACAAAGGCATTGCCAAATATTATGACGAAAATGGAAGATCATTTCAGAAAGCCTTCCTGAAATCACCATTAAATTACAAACGGATCTCCTCATATTTTGGAATGAGAAGGCATCCCATCACAAGAAAATCGTGGATGCACAACGGAGTAGATTATGCTGCTGCTTACGGCACACCCGTGGAAGCTTCAGCAGATGGTACAATCATTCATAGAGGTTGGAAGGGTGGTCACCCCACAATAAATGGTAGAACCGGTGGATATGGCAAAACGATAATGATACGTCATGCGAACGGATATAAAACACTCTATGGTCACTTGAGCAGCTATGGAAAATACAAAGTGGGGCATAAAGTTAAACAACATGATATAATAGGTTATGTAGGATCGACAGGTCTTTCAACCGGGAATCATCTTCATTATACTATCTATCATTATGGAAAGGCTATTAATCCGTTGAGATTGAAAAATGTGTCGGGTCCCCCAGTCCCCAAAAATGAAATAGAGCTGTTTCAAATTCATGTAGATAGTTTAAAAACCTATCTTTCCAACCCGGATGTTTCCAGCTTTGAAATAGACAATTAAACTAAGTAAAATAAACAGGTTGACAATATTGGTTGTAACGAATGTTTTTGCTAAAATTTTTCTGAAAAAAGAAAGAGTATTTCGATAAAAAAAGTAAAGGAGATGTTTATGAAGTTAACCTTTGCCAGAACTGGTTTTTTCCTGTTTCTTCTGGCATTTAGCTTCTTGCTCTTACCGCAAACGACCCATGCCGCAATTAACGAATCAGAGTACATCGTAGAAAATCTTGATGTTAACGATATCCCAAACGATGATGGATCGGGGTTGATGCTGAGCTGGAAGCCATTGCCACAAGAGAGGAGAATCATCGAATACCGTATCTATCGCGGTATTACACCTGATTCTCTTTTTTTTATAGGAAAGATCGATGTGAATGTGAAGACCGGTGTTATGGGTGATGTGATGTATTACTACGACACCGACTACAATTATTTCCTGGACACGCAAGCCAAGGGAAAATTGAAAAGAGAAAAAGGCCAGAAAAAAGACGGTTCTTTGTATCGCAGATATCCTCGCGACGTTAGTATTGTAGGTCCGCAACTTGAACATTACAGCATTCTGGGTGTAATTCCTGAAAAGGATTATTACTACCACAACGAGAAAATAGAAGTTGTAACAGAAACCGATACAACCGTTTATGCTGGGCTTAAATTACACGAATTCTCTGGTATGTATAAGAAGCTAATTGCCAACCATGTGTATTACTATTCTGTGGTGGCAGTTAGTGAATCACGTCATTATTACCCTCATGCTGAACCTGGTATCGGTATTCCCCGGGAGAATGCTCCGGAAAAATCTGACAGATTCTACGCTGTTTTTGTAGAAGATGTCTCCAGATTACAGTTTGAATGGAAATTGGCAGTCTTTGCTGACGACCATTTAGATCACAATGTTTATATGCTTCATAAAAAAGACCTTGCTAAATTCAACAAATACGTGGATGAACAGGTGCAAAAAGAATTGAATGACATCGCTGTGAAAGAAGATTCTACTCTGGCGGTTTATACACCAAAAAGCGAAAATCCAGCTCAGTTGATTTCTGCCCGATATTGTGGCTATCCATACACCCCATCCCAAACAGCATCTGCTGACATTGTAGATGGCAAAATAGTAAATGAAGATAGAGACATCGATGTTAAGATCGATGTAGATAATGTAAGTGATTATCTTTTTGTATTTTCTTTTACAGATGTAGCAAGATATGAAACTTTCTCTGATGTTGTTAGTGCCAAATCTACTATAACCGGCCAACTTCCAATCGTACCTCCTTTTTTGATTATCGACCGAGAAAATGATAAAGGTGATTATAACAGAGTAATGTGGGGTAAACCTGTTGTTTATCTCACAAATTCCACGTACTTGAATGAGAAGAAAACACATCTTCAGGTGAATTACGATTTTAAAACAAATAAAAATTTCAAAGTAAGAAATATCTTTTTCAAAGTTTTCGATGAAGAAGGAAAAGAAGTAGTTTATGTAAATGAATACTATCAAGATTTCAAGATCAAGATCAAACTTCCTGAAAATGGAAATGAGATGAATACGCTCTTCTTTGAGATGAGATTTAAATGTAATAATGATGTTGGTGAAGACTACGTTCTCACTCAAATTCTGCAGTACGATGAACAGACCCAGTCACTTGTTCCCGGTGATCTGTATCTCGGAGATGAAAATGTGAATGATTGGGAATATTACATTTACAAACGTAATTACACAGATCAAGAATTCCGCCTTTCTAAGAAAGTGGCTGGAACGCAAAGAGAGGTTTTCGATAATATCCGTTACAAGAATGTTCACTTCAAACTCGTAAGACATTTTGATGATGAGAAAAACCTTTTTCTTGTTGGACCTTCCTTTTTAGTGAGGAGGGGTGATGATAAAAAAGAAATTATCTCCTCTAATCTTTATCCGAAAGAGTTTGAAAAAACGATTTTGCAATATGAGGATGAACTGGCAAAACATATAGCCAGTAAAGATACATTGGAAACCGAGGATGATCTAAAGAACGCTGACGATGCTATAGAGTATTATTCAAAGCAGCTCGAACTCATGAGAGATCATCCCATCCAAAAAGTTGCTGCCAGCTTAGATAATCCTAAAGAACGAATTAAGTTCCTCGATAAATCACGTCATTATGCCAAGAACAGTTTTGAATACAAGATAGTTAAAAGCAATGGTAAAGGGATCTTCACCGAAACAAATATCTACATTCGAGAAGGTGTAGAACCGGTTAGTGATGAAAATATTTACATTACTTCTTATACAGGGAATGGTATCGATCACTTTTTCCCCCGTTCCAACTGGTTTAATGTGGATATGTTACCGGCTGTTATCGCTGCTTTGTTGTTTGGATCCCTTGTATTTATATTGATTAAAAAAGCAAAAAAAGGACAAGATCTATATATCAGACCTATTGCCGGTATCCAGGAGATCGACAATGCTATCGGTCGAGCTACCGAGATGGGAAAGCCCATTCTCTTTGTTCCGGGTACATCCAGTATTGGCGACGTAGCAACGCTGGCAGGTCTGGCAATTCTTGGTAAAGTGGCTAAGAAAGCCGCAGAATATGATACTAAAATATTAGTTCCTGTACGTGACTACCTGGTTCTTCCAATAGCTCAGGAAATAGTAAAAGAAGCACATTACGAAGCTGGAAGACCCGATACCTACGACAAAAGCAGTGTATTCTTCATTACTACCGCTCAGTTCGCATTCGTTGCCGGTGTAAATGGTATTATGGTCCGTGAGAAAACAGCAACCAATTTCTATATGGGAATGTTCTGGGCAGAAGCACTTCTTTTGACAGAAACCGGCAGTTCTACCGGTGCTATTCAGATATCCGGTACAGACGCCGTTACCCAGATACCGTTCTTTATAACAACCTGCGATTATACCCTGATCGGTGAAGAACTGTATGCAGCTTCTGCTTACATGGCAAGAGAACCTCTACAATTGGGAACCTTGAAGGCAGTGGATTACCTGAAAGTGATCATCCTTTTCTTAATCATAACAGGAACGATACTTTCAACAACGCATTTAACATTCCTGATCAATGCGTTCCCAGAGAAATAGGAGGAAAAAATGAAACGACAAATACCACTGTTAATAGTAATTATACTCGGTTTTATTTTTGTAATTCATGTATTTGTACCGCATAAAGCATCAGCAGATTTTTATGACTGGTATCAAACATGGATCAAAGCAATTTCACCTTTTATGGTGTTGTTGGGTATTATGAGTTTGTTCATGGTTCATTCTACCAAGATCAAAAGGAAAGTTCCAAACTGGCAATACAGTGTGGTCACTCTGGCTTCATTAATAGGAACAGGAGCTGTAGGTTTTATCTGGGGAACTCAGGCAGGTACACCATTCATGTGGCTTTTTAAAAATGTACAAATGCCGATGGGTGCCACGATGTTTTCACTGCTTGCTTTTTATATTGCTTCTGCAGCATATAAAGCATTTCGTGCTCGTTCCACTGAGGCAACTGTGCTTCTTATTGCAGCTATCATTGTTATGCTAGGTCAAGTTCCTATCGGGATCAAGATATCCAAATTGATACCCGAGGCATCACACTGGATATTAAACGTTCCCAACCTGGCTGCCAAAAGAGGTATCGCTATGGGTGTTGGTTTGGGTATGACAGCTACTTCTCTTAAAATATTGCTTGGAATTGAAAGGACATATATGGGAGGAGGTAAATAATATGGCTGATAAAAAAATGAACTTCTTCGAAAAAATGCAAGCCCTGGATAGAAGATACATCTACCTGGTTGTAGCGCTTGCAATTATTATTCCTCTACTGGTTCCATTTAATTCCAAAACTTACGTTACCGAACCTACAGAGAATATTTACAAGAAGATCGATTCCTTCTCCGGCAGGAATGACCGCGCAGTTCTACTTTGCTTCGATCATGATGCATCGACCATGGCAGAGCTTTTCCCCATGGAAGTAGCTATCCTGCGTCACTGCTTTGAAAGAGATGTTCAGGTATTCACGATCTGTTTCATGCCTACTGCAAAACCACTGATGGATTATGCACTGCAAACAGCAAAAGAAGGTTATGAAGTACAGTCCGGTGTAGACTATGTAAACTTCGGTTTTCGTCCCTGGGCTATACGCATACCCACCATGCTGAAAATGGGAGATGATATCTCAGAAGCTGTGGAATACGATGATGAAGGACGTAAGCTGACTAACCTGCCAATTATGAAAGAGATCATGAATTACAACGAAATGAACCTTGTAGTCGACTTTGCCGCTTCTGCTGCTGTTCTAAGCTGGATCACTTATGCCCGTGCCAGATTTGGAGCCAATGTAGCTGCCGGTGTTACCGCTGTTATGGCTGCTGACAATTATATCTACCTGCAAACAGGGCAGCTTATCGGTATGTTGGGAGGACTGAAAGGTGCTGCCGAATATGAAAAGTTAGTGGATGTTTTTGCCTGTCATATGGAACCTGATGAAAATGGAATAATGCAGCCTGCACCACGAGATTTCAGTAAAGAGATCATAAAAAACACCTGGATTAAGATGTCAGACATTAAAAACCGCATGCACAAAACAGCGCGAATTGGCATGAATGCTCAAACCGTGGCTCACCTGATGATCATTGTATTTATCATCCTGGGTAACATCGGGTATTTCATTAGTAAACGCAAAAAAAACAAGGTAAACTAGGAGGATATGATGTCATTTGAAGTAATAAGCAATTTTATAGCAGCCTTCTTTACCCTGAGTATATTCTCATTCCTATACAAAGACAACCCGTTCTATAAGTTTGCGGAAGCTGTGTTCATTGGTGTTTCCATGGGATATGCTATTCCTCTGGTTTATCAGGATATATTTATTCCTTTTGTATACCGACCTATCTTTGTTGAATATAAATTTCTCATTCTCATTCCCACGCTGATAGGTTATCTTATTACCTTCCGTTTTTCAAAGAACCTTAGCTGGCTCTCCCGTTATCCTATTGCCTTTAGTATGGCTATAGTTGGTATGGGTGTGCCTCTTTCCATGCATTCTTATGTGCTGGTTCAGATGAGAAGTGCCATGCTGCCGGTGGATAATATTAATACAGCACTTATTTTCATTGGTACTGTTACGATCCTGCTCTATTTTTTCTTTTCCAAGGAACACAAAGGAGTATATGGTAAAGTTACTAATATTGGAATCTGGTTCATGATGGTCGGATTCGGAGCGTCATTCGGTTACACGGTGATGGCTCGTATATCGCTACTAATAGGTCGAATCCAGTTCCTGCTTGGTGATTGGTTAGGATTGATGAAATAAAGAGAGTATAGAAAATAAAACTTAAGCCCCGAGCATTCGGGGCTTTTTTACATTTTTTCTAAAATTTCTGCGAGTTGTTTGGTTTGTTTTATTTTACTATATTTTTCTATTTCTGTTGATGCTGAAAAAATCTTTCCCTCTTCCCATTCTTGATATTTAGTTTCAATAAAATTTGCAATATCATCCACTTTATCATAATCGAACATTTTACCAGCATTTGTTTCTTTCAGGATTTGTGCAGCTTCTCCATTTTCGGGTCCCAAACCCAGAACAGACACTTTTGCTGCCAGGTATTCATAAAGCTTCCCGGTAATAATTCCACTGTTATCCGGCACATTGTTTATCAAAAGTAACAGCAATGAAGAATCTACCATTTCTCGCAGCATCTCAGAATGAGGTATATAGGGATAGATCGAAACGACACCATTTGTGTCTAGTTCAGTTAATTTAGTTCTCACTTCTTCCGTAACATTACCCCAAAAGTTTAAACGGATATTCTGTTGCTTTTTAAGGAGAATATTCACTACCTGTAAAACCGGAGAAGGGTCACGTTCGAAAGTTATATTTCCAAAATAATTAATATTAAAAAGTTCTTTAGATTGCTGTCTTTTTATATCTTTGAAATCGGCAGAATCGAAACCATTAGGGATAATGTCAGCTTTTTTACCTGCTCCAAGTTCTTTAACAATTTTCCTGCTTATGGAAATTATTCTGTCACATTTTTGAACTATACTTTTTTCCAGCTTTCTGTCCAGCATATCAGTAATAAGAAAACGTTTTACTTTCTTCAGGTAATCGATCTCCGTCCATGGATCGCGGAAATCAGCGATCCAGTTAACATTGTATCTGCGTTTCAATTTCCGCCCGATAAGATGAGTGGAGTGTGGAGGACCGGAAGTGACAACTGCATCATATTTATTTGTTAACAGCTCTTTGGATGCAGCCCTATAAGCATATTTATTCCATATTTTTCTGGCATCCGGTACTACCAGGTTCAACCTGAACCAGAGAGATAATTTTTTTAATAGCGAATCATTCTCACCAACCTCTAAACTACCGTAAGGAACATCAGAATCATTGCCATTTATTTTTTTAAACAATTTTCCAAAAGTGGGAGTTTCTGTTCGAATAACTTGGATCCCAGCCTGAACTTCCTCGCAGAGAGATTCATCAATAGCCGGATAATCACCATTTGTGGTGGTAATAACTGTGGGCTGCCAGCCAAACTGTGGAAGATACTTAACAAACTTAAGCCAGCGCTGTACGCCAGCTCCGCCACTGGGTGGCCAATAATATACAATCACAAGAA
>DAOUUD010000006.1 GCA_030668345.1 Candidatus Cloacimonadota bacterium
AGGTTTCAATGCTCCTGTCACAGGATTTGTGGGAGTACTTAATGGCATCCTGAGAAAATTTGTTTATGCTATCGACGCAATTGCAAAAATACAGGAAGAAAAAAACTAATAAAATATAATTGGAGGAAATAATGGCTGATAAGAAGCAACAAGTTATTGATATTATTAAAGAAATGAGCGTGATAGAGCTTTCTGAACTTGTAAAGGAATTGGAAGAGCTTTTTGGCGTCACAGCCGCTGCTCCCGTTGCTGTTGCTGCTCCTGGTGATGCAGCAAGTGCTGAAGCTGCTGAAGAAAAAACTGAATTTGACGTGATCCTGGCAAGCTCAGGTGCGAAGAAGATTCAGGTTATCAAAGTTGTTCGTGCTATCACCAAATTAGGATTAAAAGAAGCTAAGGATTTAGTAGATGGTGCACCAAATCCAATCGTGCAAGGTGTTCCCAAAGAAGAAGCCGAATCTGTTAAAGCTCAAATCGAAGAAGTTGGTGGAGCAGTAGAAATCAAATAGTCAAAACCAGTTTAACGGAAGTGAGAAAAATGCTCACTTCCGTTACCTTTAATTTAATGCCGATAAATTTATCGATTTTTTCTTGGATTTTAAAAAAAAGGAGCATAGCTTTTGGAAATTAAAAGTTATTCCCGTATTAGTAAGAAAGCAGAACAAGCTGGTCTTCCATTCATTCAGGTTCCCAATTTGCTCTCTATGCAAATTGATTCTTTCGAAGCATTTCTACAGAGAGAAGCGCATCCTCAAAAAAGAATGAATAAGGGTTTACAAGCTGTTCTTACTTCAATCTTCCCTTTAGAAGATCAGAAAGGAATTTATCATCTTGAATTCATCGATTACATTGTTCTGAAAGAAAAATACTCTACAGAAGAGTGTATTGAACGAAATCTCTCATACCAGGCTCCCATTAAAGCTCGAATGAGACTGATCATCAATGATGAGGAAATTCTGAAAGAAACAGGTGAAGAAAGAGTCAAAAGCACTATTGAACAGGATGTATTCCTGGGTGAAATACCCTTGGTGACCAATCAGGGAACTTTCATTATTAATGGTGCCGAAAGAGTTATTATAAGCCAGTTACACCGCTCTCCGGGTATCTTTTTCAGCGAAGCCAAACATACCAGTGGCAAGATATTGTACTCCGCGAAGTTGATCCCTTACAATGGTTCCTGGCTGGAATTCAATATGGACAGCTATGACGCTATGTTCGTTCTCATAGACAAGAGAAGAAAACTCCCCGCTACTGTACTTCTCAGAGCGATCGGACTTTCTACAAATGATGACCTGCGAAACTATTTTTATCAAAAAGAAGATATTGATGTTAAAGATTCAAAAGACAGGTTCTTATTTAATGATGTTTACAATACTGAAACCGGTGAAGTGATATACGAAGCTTCAACTGAAATCGGTGAAGATGAGATCGAGACAATGATCGAAGGTGGAATTAAAACTATCACGGTCATTAACCAAAAATCTGAAATCACTAAAAAAATACTCGAGCAAACCATTGCTAAAGATCAAACTACTAACCAGGAAGAAGCCCTTAAGAAGATATATACGCTAATTCGTCCGGGTGAAGAACCCTCCTACGAGATCGCACTCGATCTATTTACCAGGATGTTCTTTAATGAAAGGCGCTACAATCTTGGTAAAGTTGGCCGTTATAAACTTAATTCCCGTTTAGGATTAGATATAGATCCAGACACTCATATTCTGACCAAAGAAGATTTCATTGCTATTATTGAAAAAATTATCGCTGTCTATAAAGATGAAGATGTGATAGATGATATCGACCATTTAGCAAACAGAAGAGTCCGTACGGTTGGAGAATTATTAAATGAACAATACCAGATCGGTCTTTCCAGAGTAGCCAGAACAGCGATAGAAAGAATGTCTATTGCTAATTCAGATGAAGTAACAATCCACGACTTGATAAACAGCAATGCACTTATCGCAGTAGTTCAGGCTTTTTTCCTTACCGGGCAGCTCTCACAGTTCATGGAACAGATTAATCCACTTACGGCAATTACTCACAAAAGAAGATTATCTGCCCTGGGACCCGGGGGGCTGACAAGAGAACGCGCCGGGTTTGAAGTGCGTGACGTTCACTATTCCCATTACGGGCGTATCTGCCCTATTGAAACACCGGAAGGACCTAATATCGGTCTGATATCTTCTCCAGCAATGTTCGCCAGGGTAAGTGAACTAGGGTTTCTGGAGACCCCTTATATTAAAATTGATAATGGTAAGATCACTTCTACTATCGAATATCTCAATGCTTTTCAAGAAGAGAATTTCATAATTGGGCAGGCTAATGTAAATTATAATGAAAATCTTGAAATAACAGATAAATTGGTTTTTGCTCGTCATAAAGGTGAATTCCTGCAGGTTAATCCCGAAGAAGTTCAATTTATGGATGTGTCGCCTCAACAGATAGTTTCTGCTTCGGCTTCACTTATTCCATTCCTGGAACATGACGATGCTAACCGTGCCTTGATGGGTTCGAATATGCAACGTCAGGCTGTGCCTTTGATCAGTCCGGAAGTTCCAATCGTGGGAACAGGAATGGAAAACATCATTGCCAAGGATAGCGGAGCGGTTGCTACTGCGCCTTATGATGGAATTGTTACAAAAGTTACCAGTTCTTACATCGATATTGAACGGGAAAACCCCGATGATAGTATTCTTGACCTGGGTACCCAAAACAGGATCTACCTGAAGAAATTCGCTCGTTCCAACCAGGATACTTCCATGAACCAGAGACCTTCAGTTAAAAAAGGCAAAAAGGTCAAGAAAGGTAATATTATTTCGGATGGACCTGCAATTATTGATGACAGGCTTGCTTTGGGTCGTAACATGCTTGTGGCATTTATGCCATGGTATGGTTATAATTACGAAGATGCAATTATCTTGAGTGAAAAAGTAGCTCGTGAAGACACCCTTACTTCAATCTACATTGAAAAGCATGAAGTACTGGTGAGAAACATGAAAAACGGAAAAGAAGAGCTGGCTTATGATATTCCTAATGTTCCCATCAAATCTCTGCGTAATCTCGATAAAACCGGTATCATCCGGGTGGGCTCTACGGTTACAGCCGGTGATATCATCGTTGGAAAAATAACTCCTAAGAACGTCGATATCGATCCTTCTCCTGAAGAGAACCTGATGAGAGCACTTTTTGGTGATCGTGCTGGCGACTTTACAAATAGTTCTCTTAAAGCAAAACCAGGTATGGAAGGTGTTGTAATAGATGTTAAAGTATTTTCTCGCCTGGAAGATATCAATGAATTTGAAGAACAGGAACGTAAACAGGAAACCTTGAATCGCATTAAACAAGAACACAATGAACGAAGAAAGCGCATTGAAGATTATCTGAAAAACAAATTGGAAGAAGCACTTCTTGGCCAAACTGCCAAGAATATCGTTGATGAAAAAACCAATATGTTCTTTATTCCATCCAGTAAAAAGATCACTGCAAATGATATAAAGAAGATCAACTTCAAGCGAATCAACCTCGATTACGACCTGGTGGAAAACTTTGAGAAAAACCAGAATATCTACACCGAGATCATACTGAAAGTGAAAACCGCTTACGAAGAAAGCAACAATATTTATAAAAAATTGCAGGAACGCCTGAAGCACGGAGATGAACTCCCGTATGGTGTTCGTAAAATGGTAAAAGTCTATATAGCCAAGAAGCGTAAGATAGCCGTTGGTGACAAAATGGCAGGTCGTCATGGCAACAAAGGTGTAATTTCCAGGATCAGTCCCATCGAAGATATGCCATTCATGGAAGATGGCACTCCAGTTGATATTATCCTAAATCCGCTGGGTGTACCTTCCCGTATGAATATTGGACAGATCATGGAAACTCATCTTGGTATAGCAGTCAAAGCGTTGGGATTACACGTTGAAACCCCGGTTTTTGACGGAGCTACACTGGAAGATATTGCCAAAGAAACTAAAAAAGCGAAATTGCCTTTGGACGGTAAACAAGTTCTTTACGACGGTAAGACCGGTGAATCTTTTAAAGAAAGAGTAACAGTAGGTATAATGTATATGCTTAAATTGAATCATTTGGTAGCTGACAAAATGCATTCCCGTTCTACAGGTCCTTACTCACTCATTACCCAACAACCCCTGGGTGGGAAAGCCCAGCATGGTGGACAGAGATTGGGAGAGATGGAAGTTTGGGCTTTGGAAGCTTACGGTGCTTCCCGCTTGCTGGAAGAAATGTTGACCATCAAAAGTGATGATGTTGAAGGTAGAACAAATGCCTTCAAAGCTATAACAAGTGGACAGAATCCTCCCAAACCAGGCATTCCGGAATCATTTAATGTCCTGGTAAGTGAGCTGAAATCGCTTTGCTTTAATATTGAATTTCTTTCCAACAAGGAATCATGATGGAGGTCGTAAGTGATTAGAGAGATCAAACGAGATAAAAGAATAGAAAATTACAATAAAGTAAAAATAATGATTGCTTCTCCCGATGCCATTCGTGAGTGGAGTTACGGAGAAGTAACAAAATCTGATACCTTGAACTACCGAACCCATAAACCCGAAAAAGGTGGTCTTTTTTGCGAAAGGATCTTCGGTCCGGAAAAGGATTACGAATGCAGTTGTGGTAAATACAAGAAAAAGCGTTTCCAAAATACAGTATGTGACCGCTGTGGTGTAGAAATCACTACTTCCAGGGTCCGCCGTTCCCGTATGGGTCACATTGAACTATCCGTACCTATTGCTCATCTCTGGTTTGTAAAAAGCATGCCCAGTGTTATTGGCACTCTGCTTGATATGCCGGTAACAAAACTGGAAAGAGTGCTTTATTATGAATCTTATATAGTATTACATCCTGGTGATAGCGATTATGAAAAGACAGATCTGATAGACGTGGATGAATATTATGAGATCCGTGACAGGGTTGGTGAAGATTTTCTGGCTCTGATGGGAGCAGAAGCTATCAAATTTCTTCTGGAAGAGATCAATCTGGAAGATGAAGCCATGAATCTGCGTACTATCATCAAAATGGAAACTTCAGTCCAGAAAAAACAAAAGGCAATAAAACGCCTGAATATCGTTGATGCTTTCCGTAAATCCGGTAATAATCCGGCATGGATGATTTTAGAAGTTCTGCCGGTTCTGCCACCTACTCTTCGTCCTCTTGTTCAACTTGATGGTGGTAGATTCGCTACTGCTGACTTCAATGAACTCTATCGTAGAGTTATTACAAGGAACAACCGTTTGAGAGGTTTGCTCGACATTAATGCACCGGAAGTGATTCTAAGAAATGAGAAACGAATGCTTCAGGAAGCAATTGATGCTCTTATCGACAACTCCAGGAAAACACGTCCGGTAAAAGGTAGAGGCAACAGACCCCTCAAATCTCTTGCTGATCAGCTCAAAGGCAAAAGCGGTCGCTTCCGTCAGAATCTGCTCGGTAAACGTGTAGATTATTCCGGTCGATCTGTTATCATAGTGGGACCAAACCTGAAATTAAATCAGTGTGGCCTGCCAAAAGAAATGGCTATCGAACTTTTTAAGCCGTTCATTATTGAAAGACTGGAAAAACTAGGCGAAGCTGAAAAAGCAAAAACCGCTAAGAAATTGATAGAAAAACAACGTCCGGAAATATGGAAAATTTTAGAAGATGTGATAAAAGATTATCCTGTTCTTCTAAACCGGGCTCCCACTCTACATAAACACGGCATTCAGGCATTCATGCCGGTTCTCACCGAAGGAAAAGCTATTGAATTACACCCTCTGGTTTGCATTCCCTATAATGCAGACTTCGATGGTGATACAATGTCAGTTCACGTTCCTTTATCTCATGAAGCTCAAATGGAAGCTCGAATCTTGATGCTTTCTACCAGGAATCTGTTATTGCCTGCCAGTGGAAAGCTGGCTATGGCTACAAACCAGGATATCGTGCTGGGTAATTATTACCTCACAGTTCAGAGGGAAAAAGTACCTGAAGATGAGAATACACTCAGACACTTTAGTTCTCCTGAAGAACTGCTTCTGGCTTATGAACAGGAAGAACTGTTGCAAGCTCGAAAAGGTGATAAGAAGAAGAATGACAAGATAACTATTCATAGCTGGATCAAGGTGCTGATAGATGACAAGCTGATCACTACAACTATAGGACGTGTAATATTCAACCAGATCATTCCCAGAGAAATACCCTTTAAAAACTATACCTTTACAAAAGGCAAATTGAACGACCTGTCAATGGAATGCTATGAAACTGTAGGGCAAGCTAGAACCGCTATTTTCCTGGATAATATTAAAGACCTGGGATTCAGATATGCTACCAAAGCAGGAATAACCTTCAGTGCCAATGATGTGATTTCTCCAAAAGATAAAGGAAAATATATTCTTCATACAGAAAAGGAAGTTCAAAAGATCATAGACAGCTATATGAATGGCGAGATCACAGAAACTGAAAGATATAATCGTGTTATCGATAAATGGAAAATGACCACTGAAAACGTTACCGACCTTCTGATGAAAGAGCTGGAAGAAGACCAGGGAGGATTTAACTCTATTAACATGATGTATATTTCAGGTGCCCGTGGTGGAAAAGACCAGATCAAGCAGTTGGGAGCCATGAGAGGTTTGATGGATAAACCGTCCCGAAGCCTTTCCGAAGGTATTGCTGAAGTTATTGAAACTCCCATTAAATCTAACTTCAAAGAAGGTCTTACAGTACTTGAATACTTTATTTCTACACACGGTGCCAGGAAAGGTCTGGCAGATACAGCTTTAAAAACTGCTGACGCTGGCTACCTTACCAGAAGGCTGGTTGATGTGGCTCAGAATGCCGTGATCACCGAAGAGGACTGCGGTACTATCGAAGGCATCAAAGTTTCTGCCCTTAAAGAAGGCTTGGAAGTTGTGGAATCCCTTTCTGAAAGGATCAAGGGTCGTATCACTGCTGAAGATATTATCGACCCGGTAACAGATAAAACCATTGTCGAAGCTAATTCTGAGATAACAAATGAAATGGCTCGTACTATTCAAGACCATGGTATTAACTCTGTTAAGATCAGATCCGTTCTAACCTGTGATACCGAAAATGGTATCTGTGCAAAATGTTACGGCAGAAATCTGGGAACAAACAAACCTGTTACAGCCGGTGAACCTGTAGGAGTACTGGCTGCGCAAAGTATTGGCGAGCCGGGAACTCAGCTTACACTTAGAACTTTTCACATTGGTGGAACTGCCAGTACGGATGTTGACCTTGCCGAAGTTGTAGCTAATACTGATGGTATCATCAAGTTTAAAAAAATGAACACGGTGACCAATCGCTCTAATGAACTCGTTTCGATCAGTCACCTGGGTAGTATAACAATTATCCCTGAAAATGAGGATTCAGAACCGGAAACTTACAAAGTGGAATACGCTGCTACTATTTATGTGAAAGACGGTCAAAAAGTCGTTAAAAACACAAAACTATTCAGCTGGGATCACTACAATAATCCGCTGATAGCTACCGCCAAAGGTAAATTGAAATTCGAACACTTCATTAAAGATGTAACTTTCAAAGAAGAATTTAATGAACTAACCGGTTCACGAGAGATTACTATCATTGAATCCAAGGATCGTAAACTACAGGCTCAATTTAAAATTGTTCAAGAAAACAAAAAAGATGCACTGATTCCCATTCCTACAGGATTAAATGTAGAAATAGAGAACGGAATTTATGTCCATCCTGGTGATGTTCTTGGTAAATCTTCACGTATTACAGTAAAGCAAAGCGATATTACCGGTGGTCTTCCTCGTGTACAGGATCTATTCGAAGCACGTATACCCAAAGATAAAGCTATACTCTCCGAAATTGTGGGTAAGGTAGCTATTGGTGACCTTACAAAATCCGGTCGTGTGATCTATGTAAATGCTGAAGATGGAACCGAAAAGAAATATGTGATCCCACCAGGAAAAAGGATCATCGTGCACGAAGGTGATATAGTAGAGAGTGGTGATGCCCTCTCAGGCGGTCCGCTGGATCCGCACGACATTCTGCGTGCCAAAGGTATTAAAGCAGCACAAATGCTTATCGTGAATGAAATACAGGAAGTTTACCGTAAGCAAGGTGTAAAAATAGATGATAAACATATTGGTGTTATTATTCGCCAGATGTTTAATAAAGTAAAAATTCTCAATCCTGGACTTACCATGTTCCTAGAAGGAGAAAAAGTAGATAGAAATCAGGTAATGAAAGAAAACAAGCGAATCGAAGATGAGGGTGGCGAAGGAGCTACCTTTGAGCAACTTCTTCTTGGTATTACAAAAGCCTCGTTATTAACCGATAGCTGGCTTTCTGCGGCATCGTTCCAGGAAACCACAAAAGTACTCACCCAGTCATCCATAGAAGGTAAAATAGATAACCTTAATGGTTTGAAAGAAAGCATCATCATCGGACACAGAATCCCGATCGGTACAGGCACAAAATTCTATAACGACAAAGTTAATGAAGCTCTCGAGGGAGGAAATTCGATTGAAGATATCATCCAGAAATTTGCTCATGCAGAAAAAGATGAAGCTATAGAAGATATACTTGATTTCTAATAAAAAACGGAGGAAATATTGCCTACAATCAATCAGTTAGTAAGAAAAGGACGAAAAAGGATCGTCAAGAAGAAAAAGAACAGAGCACTTTCTTCTTGTCCGCAAAGAAGGGGAGTTTGCACCAGGGTTTATACTACAACCCCTAAAAAACCTAATTCTGCTCTGAGAAAGGTGACCAGGGTTCGCTTAACAAATGGGTTTGAAGTTACCGTTTACATTCCCGGTGAAGGACATAACCTTCAAGAACACAGTATCGTGCTCGTTCGTGGTGGCAGGGTAAAAGACCTACCCGGTGTAAGGTATCATATCATTCGTGGTGCTCTTGATACAGCAGGAGTTGAAAACAGAATTCAATCACGTTCCAAATATGGAACCAAGAGACCCAAGAAGTAGGAGGGCGGGTAATGTCAAGAAGACGTAAACAATTAGAAAGAGAAATTTTTCCAGATCCAAAATACAAAAGCGTAATCCTCAGTAAATTCATCAACATTTTGCTGAAACAAGGAAAGAAAAGTCTGGCAGAAAGGATCGTTTATGATGCTCTGGATATTCTGGCAGAAACTACTAATGAAGCCCCCTTGGATGTTTTTTCACAAGCAGTCGAAAATGTAAGACCTATTATTAAAGTGGTTTCCCGCCGAATTGGTGGATCGACCTACCAGGTTCCAACCGAAGTAACTCCCAAAAACGCACAAGCCCTTGCTTTCCGTTGGATCATTAGTTATGCACGTGCACGTTCCGAGAAAACCATGGTACAACGTCTGGCTGGCGAACTTTTAGCAGCTTACAAAAAAGAGGGTGCCAGTATAAAAAAACGTGAAGATGTCCACAAAATGGCAGAAGCAAATAAAGCTTTCGCTCATTTCAGATTTTAAAAAAGTAGGATTAAAAATTACATTATGCCAGGAGACAGCGACTTATCTGCGATTCGCAACATTGGTATAATGGCTCATATCGATGCCGGAAAGACAACTACTACCGAAAGGATGTTGTTCTATACCGGCATCATTCATAGAATGGGCGAGGTTCATGACGGAAATGCTGTTATGGACTGGATGGCTCAGGAAAAAGAACGCGGCATTACAATAACTTCTGCTGTTACTACCTGTTTCTGGAATAAAAAACAGATCAATATAATCGATACACCCGGCCATGTGGATTTTACAGCGGAAGTTGAACGTTCTCTTAGAATTCTGGATGGTGCTGTTGGGATTTTCTGTGCTGTGGGTGGAGTGGAACCTCAATCGGAAACAGTATGGCACCAGGCCGACAGATACAAAGTCCCGCGCATTGCATACATAAATAAAATGGATCGTGCAGGTGCCGATTTTGACCACGTAGTGGATATGATCCATGACCGGCTGACCCCTAATGCACTGCCTATACAAATACCAATTGGACGGGAAGATAATTTCTATGGTATTATCGATCTGATTTCCATGCAGGCTTTTTATTTTGACCAGCAAACACTCGGCTTAAAATATACTACCCGAGAGATCCCGGTAGAATACCAGAAAAATGCCGATGAACACAGATCCAATCTCCTGGAACACATCTCGGAATTTAATGACGAGTTAATGGAAAAATACCTGGAAGGGAAAGATATTCCGGAAGAAGAAATTGCTGCTACAATTCAAAATGCTACAAGACACCGCCAGTTTGTACCGATTATGTGTGGTTCTTCTCTAAAAAATACAGGAGTACAATTACTCTTGGATGCAATTGTGGAATACTTGCCTTCACCTCTTGATATCCCTCCTGCAACTGGCATCAAGAAAAAAACAAATGAGAAGATCGATATTTATCCTAACATCAATGAACCTTTTTCAGCTCTTGCTTATAAAGTACAAATGGATAAATATGTAGGCAAATTGATCTACGTAAGGGTTTATTCCGGTTCTATCAAACGAAGTGGAACAATCCTGAACCAGACTACCGGGAAAAGAGAAAGAATATCACGCATCCTGCAGATGCATTCCAATAAGAAAAAAGATATCTTTGAATTAAAAGCCGGAGATATTGCCGCCCTGGTGGGACCAAAAAACATACGAACAGGAGATACAATAACAGCAATTGGTAAGGATGTTCTCTTGTCTCAGATAACTTTCCCTAATACTGTGATATCAGTTGCTATTGAACCAAAAACCCAGGCAGATAAAGAAAACCTGGAAGAAAGTCTGCGTAAACTGGAAGAAGAAGATCCAACATTCAATGTAAATCAGCATAAAGATACGGGTCAAACGCTTATCTCCGGTATGGGAGAATTGCACCTGGAAATAATTATCGATCGATTGCGCAGAGAATTTAACGTCCATGCTAACATAGGAATTCCTCAGGTTACTTACAGGGAAACTATCGAATCTGTGGTAGAGACAGAAGGTGAATTTATCAGAGAGTTAAGTGGTAAAGGTCACTTTGCAGTTGTTAATTTTAAACTTAGTCCGCTTAAATTGGAAGATCTTCTGCCGGGACAGAAAAACATTTTTGAAAATGCCATCACAACCGATATAATCCCACATGAATTCTGGTTTGTAATTCAGGAAAGCGCTTTGAACGCCTGCCTGGATGGTCCATTGATGAGCAGTCCTGTGGAGCGTGTAAAGATCGAGTTGATCGGAGGTAAATCCAACGAAGTCGATTCCAGTGAAACAGCATTCAGTATAGCCTCTTCTATTGCGATAGGTAAAGGATTGCGCAAAGCAAATACTGTTATCATGGAACCTGTCATGCTGGTGAACGTAATTACTCCCGAAGATTTTGTGGGAGATATTATAGGTGATATCAATTCCAAACGCGGCAGGATAGAACACATCCGTTCCAATACGAACAGAAAACAGGAAATCACAGCAGATATCCCCATGAGTGAACTTTTTGGCTATGCCACCAGACTGCGTTCCATCTCTCAGGGAAGGGCTATCTATACTATGGAATATTTGAAACACGAGAAAGTACCTGCCAATATTCAGGAAAAGATCCTGAAAAAAGTGCGTGGATATTAATATTAAATTGATTTGTGATCACGATATTCCGGTTCAGGTTTTTTGCCTGAACCTTTAATTTATATTAATGTTAGATTGGAGATTTTAATATTGAAAATCTGGAAAATATCAGAAATCATTAATTGGGCTACTGATCTGCTGACCAGTAAAGATATTGAAAATCCCAAACTTGATTCGGAATACATTATCGCTCATGTACTTGGAATGAGCAGGCTGGAATTGAATCTTCACCAGGATGATGATATCACTGAAGATGATCTTGTCTTGATACAAAATATGATCTCCCGGCGGCAAAAAAATGAACCCTTACAGTACATTCTGGGTGAAACTGATTTTTACGGACTTACTTTTAAAGTTAACGAACATGTTCTCATTCCACGCCCTGAAACTGAATTGCTGGTAGAAAAGATCATTAAAGAAAATCCAGCGGTAGAAGAAATTCTTGAAATCGGGACAGGTTCCGGCGCTATTGCTATTGCTCTGGCAGCTAATATCAAAAATGTGAAAATTATAGCTGTGGATATTTCGAATGAAGCCTTGCAAGTAGCCCGTGAGAATGCTGTAAAGAACAAGGTGAATATCAATTTTTGTTTTTCTGATGTCTTTGAAAATGTGATAGGTAAATACGATCTGATTATTTCTAATCCACCCTATATTTCCAATAAAGAATACCAATATCTGTCCAGCGAGATAAGGGAATATGAACCCTTAATTGCACTTTTGGCTGATGATAATGGTTTAGCTTTCTACAAGAAAATCCTCTGTTCTGCAAAAGATTATTTGACGGAAAATGGAAAAATATATTTTGAAATTGGATATAGTTTATCGGAAAGCATAAAAAAAGTAGCAGAAGAAAATGGATTCAGGAATATTGAAACAGTGAAAGACTTGAATGATTTTGATAGAATGATGGTAATTGAAGCGTGAAAAAAAGAGAGTTAAACAATGGATAAATTTATAATCAAAGGTGGTCGGAAACTTTCCGGTGAAGTAGAAATAAGCGGCGCTAAAAATGCCATTCTGCCGATAATGGTAGCTACTTTGCTGGCAGAAGGCAGATCTGTACTTCACAATGTCCCATATTTAAACGATATTAAAATGATGGCTCATCTTTTGCGAGTTATCGGTGCCCGGGTCGAATTTCATGATAATATTTTAGAGATAGATACTTCACATGCCGGTTATTGTGAAGCGCCTTACGAGCTGGTAAGTAAAATGCGCGCCTCCATTTATGTGATGGGTCCTCTTCTGGGTCGGTTTGGAAAAGCCAGGGTTTCCTTTCCCGGAGGGTGTGCCATTGGTACGCGCCCGGTAGATCTGCACCTGGAAGCTATGGAAGCACTGGGAGCTAAGATCGAGATAGAACACGGTTATATAAATGCAAATTGCAAAAATATGAAAGGTAATAAAATCAATTTTAGTAAAGTAAGCGTGGGCGCTACCGCAAATGCCTTGATGGCGGCTGTATTGGCACAAGGTGAAACGAACATTTACAATGCCGCTCTGGAACCGGAAATTGATAGTCTGATAGATTTTTTAAACCTGATGGGTGCCAGAATAGAAGGCAAAGGCACCTCACAGTTGAAGATCACTGGAGTATCCAGACTTAAACCGGCTGAGATGGAAATGATCCCGGATAGAATAGAAGCCGGAACTTACCTGATTGCTGCAGCTATCACTAAAAGCGAGTTAACAGTTTCCAATTGTATTCCCGAACATATCCAGGCTCTTATTAACAGAATGGAAGATGCCGGTTGTTTGTTTGAGATCATGGGAAGATCCATTAAAATATTCCCACCACGAATTATAACGCCTGTAGATATTATTACACAACCCTATCCGGATTTTCCAACCGACCTGCAGGCTCAGTTCCTGGCTTTGATGACACTGGCGGATGGTCAATGTATAGTGGAAGATACCATTTTCCCGGACAGGTTCATGCATGTGGCAGAACTGAACAGGCTGGATGCCGATATTTCTTTGGATAAAAACATTGCAACTATAAACGGTGTAGAAACACTCAGTGGTGCCGAAGTTATGGCTACCGATCTGCGTGCCAGCGCCACTCTGGTTTTGGCAGGACTTGCTGCCAGGGGACAAACCACCATTTCCCGTATTTATCATATCGATCGCGGCTATGAACATATCGAAGAGAAACTGAAAAAACTGGGTGCAGACATTAAAAGAGTACGAGGGTAGATCTTCCGAACGGTTTATCTAATAGAAGCTGATTAACTGAATAGGAAAAACCATGAAAATCGCTGTTGCCATGAGCGGCGGAGTTGATAGCTCTGTAGCTGCAGCTATTCTGCAGAAAGAAGGACACAATATAATCGGTGTTACAATGCAGCATTTCGAAAATGCTCGATATGGATTTTCAAAAAATGAGGGCATCGAACAGGCAATTGCAGACGCTGCCAAAGTATGTGAAAAACTTGGAATTTTCCACCGTGTGATAGATACATCAAATGATTTCAAAAAGATAGTAGAAGAGAATTTTATTTCCGAATATTCCAAAGGTAGAACACCCAATCCCTGCACACTTTGCAATCCAACGATAAAATGGGGTATTTTCCTGGAAGAGGTTTTAAAACTCGGTATGGAAAAGATCGCTACCGGACATTATGTGAAACTGAGTGAAGAAGAGAAAGCTTTCCACATCTACAAAGCAGACGATAAGAATAAAGACCAATCTTACATGCTGTGGGCACTGAATCAGCAGCAGTTATCAAAGACCCAGTTCCCGCTTGCAGACCATTCAAAATCTGAAGTAAGAAAGATCGCCAAAGAAATGAAGCTTCCCGTACATGAAAAAAGTGAAAGTCAGGAAATATGTTTTATAAAAGGCCATTATGAAGATTATCTACGCCAGCATCTGGAATTAATTCCCGGTAATATTATTCTACCAACCGGAAAGATCATTGGCAGGCACCGCGGATTACCTCTTTATACAATCGGGCAGAGAAAGGGATTGAACACTCCCTGGAAAGCTCCATTGTATGTCCTAAAGCTGGATACGAAAAAGAACGAACTGGTGGTAACCGATAACCCGGATGACCTGCTCTGCAGTAGATTCCAGATAAACAAAGTGAACTGGATCGATAAAGAACCCGAAGCAGATATCTCTGTACAGATACGTTATAACAGCAAACACGTACCGGTGAAAAAACTGGAATGCAAAAAAGACACAATACAAGTAAATCTCGTGAATCCTGTAAGAGCAATAACTCCCGGGCAATCGGCAGTATTTTACAGAGGAGAGCAACTGCTGGGTGGTGGAGTGATAGTATGATTCCTTCCCCTTTTTCAAGGGGGAATAAATCGAAAATTCTATTTAGTCGGTGTTGAATTTAAGAGAGTTGGAAAGTACATCCGTGAGAATCTGTGAGCAGAAAGAAAGGAAAATATATGAAAAAAATTCACCTGATCGTAGGAGCCAGACCGAACTTTATGAAGATGGCTCCGCTTTACAAAGAATTTGCAAAATACCCTGAAGACTTTGAAGTGAAGCTGATCCACACCGGGCAGCACTACGACGAACGAATGAGCAAGTTCTTCTTCGATGACCTGCAAATGCCTGTTCCCGATGAATACCTGGAAGTCGGTTCCGGTACGCACGGACAGCAAACTGCAAAGATCATGGAAAGATACGAAGAAGTTCTACTAAAAAATAGACCAAACCTGGTTATAGTTGCCGGTGATGTGAATAGTACAGCCGCCTGCGCTATCGATGCTGTGAAACTGCATATCCCGGTAGCTCACCTGGAAGCCGGACTGCGCAGTTTTGCCCGCACCATGCCGGAAGAGATCAACCGCATCCTAACAGATGCCATTTCAGATTACCTGCTCACTCCTTCACCCGATGCCGATGAGAATCTGCTCAACGAAGGCGTTCCCGGAGAAAAGATATTCTTCGTAGGAAATATTATGATCGACTCACTGGTGCAATACAAGGAGAAAGCAAAAGCATCAAACATTCTGCAGAAATTGGGATTAAATCAAAATTTTGCTCTCATCACTCTGCACCGCCCTTCCAATGTGGACAGCGAAAAGGGACTTCTCACTATCCTCAATGCATTCGAAGAGGTTTCGAAATCGATAAAACTGGTCTTCCCTATCCATCCCCGTACAACCAAACAGATCGCAGCTTTCGGATTGGAAGATAAAGTGAAAAAAATGAAGAACCTGCTTCTTACTCCACCAATAGGCTATTATGATTTTCTTAAACTGCAAATGGAAGCAAAATTCATTCTTACCGATTCCGGCGGCATCCAGGAAGAATCCACTTACTTTGGTGTGCCGTGCCTTACATTACGACCCCAAACCGAACGACCGATAACGATTACCGAAGGAACCAATAAACTGGTAAAACTGGAAACCGAGGATATCATCAAAGAAGCAAAAGAAATTTTAAGCGGTAATATCAAAAAAGGCAAGATCCCCAAATACTGGGACGGAAAAACTGCCGAAAGGATTGTAGATATATTTATTAAAGAAAAACAATTTGCATATAATTAAAATATAATTATATTGTCATTATGATGAAATTATCGTTTGTCTGGGATAATAAGAAAGCAGAAGAGAATTTGAAAAAGCATAAAATCTCTTTTGAAGAAGCACAAACAGCATTTTTTGATATTAATGCTCGAGTAATCTTTGATCCTGATCATTCTGAAGATGAAGAAAGATTTATTCTTTTAGGAATTAGTTCATCATTAAAATTGCTTGTTGTATGTCATTGTTATCGTGAAGAAGAAATGAAGATCAGATTGATCTCAGCCCGAAAGGCAAACAAAAATGAGGAAAAAGAATATAGGAGTATTTTGTTATGAGAAAAGAATATGATTTTTCAAACTCAATAAAAAATCCTTACAGTAAATATCTGAAAAAACAAGTTACATTACGTCTGGGAGTAGATGTTATCGACTATTTTAAAAAATTAGCCGAAGAAACCGGAATCCCTTATCAGAATCTTATTAACTTGTTTCTTCAAGATTGTACGAAATCTCATAAAAAACTTAAGCTGGGTTTATAATACTAATATTCACTGGAAATACTCCCAAATACTGGGATGGGAAAACTGCTGAGAGAATTGTGAAGATATTCAGAGAAAAGTAATAAAAAGGAGTTCAAATGAAGAAAATTCTATTACTCATATTCCTGCTGACAATATCAATATTATATGCAGAATATGTTGGAAAAGAAGAAGCAATAAAAATGCTTCAACAGGCAAAAGCAGAAGATTATCCGGAAAGTAATGAAATCTATATTTCCAATGAAATTGTTAATCTGGATGAATACTGCCTGGGATATGAGATTTCCGAATCTTATAAAAAAATTCTAACCGAAGGTGCAAAAAAAAACAACTCTGTGTTATTCTGGTATGATACAAATTATGGAGAGAAAGAAGTTCTATCAATTGAACTTATCAAGAAAAGCGGTGAAATAATTTCTTTTGATCCAAACGAGATTTTGCAGGAAAAAGATAATAGCTTCATGGGTTGGAGTAATATTTATTCTGAAACTTCCAAGATCCTTACTGCTGAAATTCCCAATATAGAAATTGGTGATATCGTTTATACTAAAGAAAAATATACTATTAAAAAAGCAAGAATGGAAAACAATTTCTTTACTTCTTTTAATATTGAACCTTGGTCGAAATATCTCAATGATTATTTGGAAATAACCATTCCCAAAAGCAAGAAATTATTCATCCATGAAATTAATAAAAAAGATTTCATATATGATCTTTCTAAAGAAGAAAAAAATGGAAATGTCATTTATAGCTGGAATACACAAAATAATCCTAAAATAATTTACGAGCCGGGTATGGAAATGTTCAATTTATTTGCGTTTCATATAAAGATAACAACCGTGGAAAGCTGGGAAGAAATTTCCCGCTGGTATTATGATATTGTAAAGCCGCACATGGAAGTGAATGATGCAATTAGAGAAAAAGTTAAAGAATTAACAAAAGGTATTACATCACGAAAAGAGAAAGCAGCAAAAGTGTTTTATTGGGCTGCACATAATGTTCGTTATCTGGGTGTAGATAAAGAAAAACACAGACCCGGATTTGAACCGCATGATGTAACTTATACATTTGAAACCAGGGGCGGAGTTTGCCGCGATAAAGCTGCATTATTAACTGCGATGCTGAGAGAAGCTGGAATTGGATCCGATGTCATTTTAATTTCTTCCGGTTCCAGGTTAAATCCCCAGGCTCCGATATTGTGGTTCAATCATGCTATTACAGTTTCTTATGATGAGGAAGGTAAACCGGAATTCATCTTTGACCCGACGGATGAAAATACAAAAGATTTTCTGCCCAAATATGAAGAAGACAACTCTTATTTAATTGCCTCTGAAAAAGGTGATACCCTGCGAACCACTCCCATTTCCAATCCATTGGAAAATAACTCAACTGTAAATATCGATCTGAAAATCGACGAGCATTATAATGCGACAGGAACTATAGAGTATCTCTTTTCCGGGTTTTCCGATACAGTGATCAGATCAAGATTTTCAAGACTTAATAAATACGAGTTCAAAAAAACAGTTTCAAAGTTTGTGAGCAGCTTACATCCAAACACCAAATTGATCAGTTTTGACTATGTTGATCCTGCAAATAAAGAAGAGAATATGAAGATCACTGCTGATATTGAAATTGAAAACTACATTTCAGCATTTGGGAACAGGATATTCATTCCTTTTGAATCTTCCCGTTTGAATCTCAATACTTTCTATAACTATGTGATGAATCCTTTTGGATTAAGCGAAAGAAAATACGCTTTTAAACTTATGGGTGCATTCAGTTTTGATATTAATTATGAGATCGAGTTTATAAAAAATCTTGAATCATCATCTGTGCCGGATTTAGAACTTCTCGATTTTGAAGGTTTTACGACCACATTTAATGCTGAACATAAAGGGAATAATATGAAATTTAATTATCATTTTGAAAATAATAAAATCCATTTTAAGCAGGAACAATTCCAGGAAATAAAACAAAAACTGGCAAATTTAACAAAATATGAGAATCTTTATATTATTGCCAATATTGGAGGAGATAATGATTAGAAAAATATTCGCTCTGCTGCTGGTTGTTTTCGCATTTAATTTATTTGCCGATAGAATAGATGATATCATCAGAGATGTTCCCGGAATCGAAGAATATCCCGATGCTTCCGCTTTGAACGTGCTAACTGAGATCAATATGACAGTGGAAGAAGATTTTAGCTTCCAAAGACATATTTTCTATATTAAAAAAATGCTGAATTACAAAGGTAAGAAACGCTATTCTGATGTTAAAATAAGTTATAATGCGGATTATGAAGAAATCGAATTGGGACACTGTTTTACGATCGATACGGAAGGAACCAGGATTGAAATCCCTGAAAATCAAATTTATGATATGAATGATACGGAATCGATCTTGTCTCCAGATTATATTAATTTCCGTGAAAAGATCATCAATTTCCCGCAGATAGAACCGGGATATTTTGTGGTGGTGGATTATACTATCACCAATAAAAAGTGTGAGCCGGTGAATGGCGTTGAACATTTAAAAGAGACCAATCCGTATCTGAATAAAACCTTCACGATTAAATTTCCCACAAAATTCAAATTAAATTGCTATCACGATAAAGATGCTGTTAACTTCACTAAGAAAAAAGAAGGGAAATTTAATATTTATTCGTGGAATGTAAAAAATACAGCTATCTATAAAGAGGAAAATAATTCTCCTTCTCTCCTGGTTTCCGGTACTCCCATAATATTCAGTTTTTATAAGAACTGGCATGAACTGGCTGTAGATAAATTATCAAAACTGAAAGATATTGAAACAGATACTTCCATTACTGAACTGGCAAAAACAATTATTGAAAATTGCAAGGATGATGAATCTAAAGTTTTGGCAGTTTATAAATATATGGCAGAAAATTTCAATGAAAAGAAATCATATACTTCAGAAATCGATTTTACACCGGAACCGTTGCCTGAAGTTTTTGAGAAAAAATTCGGTTCGGAAAAAGAACTCACAGCCCTGTTTATTGCATTATTGAAATCCGCCGGGATAAAAGATGTTTATCCTGCCGTGATTTTGAGTAAGAATGACAGGTTCTCTGAAATCCAGAAAAAATATGCTGTAAATAATTTCATGGATAGGATTTGCGTTTTCTGGAATAATGATCTTTATTGTCCCGGAAACAGTTATATGCCTTTTGCATTTGCAGGAAACAACGAGGTAAATATTCTTCTTGGCAACGATAAATATGAACTCATAAAATATAAAACTGAAAATGCTGTCTGTGAAGAAAATACTTACAATTACTTGGTGAAAGATAATTCTGCAATAATCGAAGTTGAATCCGAATATTCAGGTAATATGAATTTTCAAAAAAGAGAAATGTTTCTAAATATGCCCGATGCTCAACGAAAGATCTGGTTCAATCAATTTCTTGGAGAAAAATCAGCAAAATTGTTGGATGGTCCGAATTTCTTGAATTTTGATAAGATAGATGAAAGTTTGAAAATGACCTATACCTTGGAATATAGCGATTTCCTGGTTGATCAGAAACCGTTTAAATATTTCAAACTGCTATCACCGAATTTCTCTTTAGATGTTGCACTCGATGAACGAGACAATAATTATCAGATCTCCGATAAGATATTTATCAGGGAAACTTTTATCATTGATATCAGCAATCTATCTAAAGGATCTGACAAAATGGAACTTCTGAACAGTATAAAAAATATTACAGAATTTGTGATCAACGATAGAACTGCTTATTTCAAAATGGAATCCAAAATAGAAGAAGGGAAAATAATCGTTAATAAAGAGATCTATATTCCGGAATGCATTATTTTCAATAAGAAATATCCGGAATTCAAGCAGTTTATTCTCTCAATACAAAATCCGATAAATAACATGATCTTTTTGAAATGATGGATTCATTCTTCCTACCCGTTGCATCTGAATTTCTCAGTAAAAAGGAATTACATGAAATTATAACCTTATATTTACCCTAACTTAAGAAACTTCGCAGCGGGCAGAAGGCAAGATTGTGCAGACCGGCAAAGAAGAGAATCTCTGTCGTACACAGGTGAAGATCAAACTTAATAGCAATGCTGATGTGCAGGATCTTCTTACTAATCCCCTGGGCAATCACCTGGTGATGGTGGAAGGAAAAGAAAATTAATATAAAGTGACACGACACACTGTGGCGTGAAACTGGTAAAAAGGAGTCTCCAATGAAAAAGTTTAACTTAGTTTTAATTTCTATTATTTTATTCTTATTATTCAACTTTGTTTATGCGCAGGAATATGATCCCGTAGCCGATCCGGATGCGGTTGTCGTTTCAGAAAACGTTCGCTTTACCGTGCTTACACCAAGGGTTATTCGGATGGAGTGGGAGGAGAATGGTATTTTTGAAGACTATGCATCTCTGGTTTTTGTAAACAGGAAACTTCCTGTTCCAAAATTTAATAAACAGAATAAAGATGGCTGGCTGCAGATTGAAACAGATAAATTCACACTAAAATACAAAACAGGCAGCGGAAAATTTACCGATAAAAATCTTCAAATCGAATTTGATATGAATGGAACTGCAAAAGTATGGAAACCTGGAAAGGAAAATACCGGCAACTTAAAAGGTACTCATAGAACATTAGACGGGTATGATGGAAATTTTCACTATTGGGCTAAGAAAGAAATTGATCTGGGACAGGGAATTATTTCCAAAGACGGTTGGGTGGTGATCGATGATTCCGAAAGACCGCTTTTCGATAATTCGGAATGGGCATGGGTGATCCCCAGACCGAAAATAGAACTGCAGGATTTCTACTTTTTCTGTTATGGTTATGATTATAAAACCGCCTTAAATGATTTTATCAAAACTGCAGGAAAAATCTCTCTACCTCCCAAATTTGCTTTCGGCACCTGGTGGTCACGTTATTGGGAATATACCGATTGGGAATTGCGCGAATTGATAAACGAATTTGAAATACATGATGTTCCGCTGGACGTTCTGGTTGTAGATATGGACTGGCATATCACTTCCAAGCCCGAGTGGTATCAGGAAGATGGGAAAAAGATAATTGATCAAGCTGGACAATGGGCAGGCTGGACCGGACTTACCTGGAACAAGAACTATTTCCCCGACCCGCAGGATTTTTTGCAATGGACAGAGAAGAAAGAACTTAAGGTATGCATGAATCTTCATCCTGCCTCGGGAATACAGCCATTTGAAGAGAAATATCGGGAAATGGCAATAGCAATGGGTATCGATCCTGAATCACAAAAATATGTTCCCTTTGATATTGTTAACAAAGATTTTGCTAAGAACTTCATGAAGATCATTCTCCATCCCATGGAAGAAGACGGCGTGGACTTCTGGTGGTTGGACTGGCAACAGTGGAGCACTACGAATATCAGCAATGTCAATCCCACGTTTTATCTTAATTATGTTTTCTTCAGTGATATGGAACAGCGCAATAAAAAACGCCCCTTGATCTTTCACAGATATGGTGGTCTGGGAAATCACAGGTACCAGATAGGATTTTCCGGCGATACTTTTGTAAACTGGAACTCTCTTGATTTTCAACCCTATTTTACTTCCACAGCTTCCAATGTGGGCTTTGGATTCTGGAGTCATGATATTGGCGGACACATGTATGGTGAAAATTCTCCCGAACTTTATACCCGCTGGATACAGTTTGGCATATTCAGTCCGATAGTGCGGACACATTGTACAAAAGATCCCAAAATAAATCGCAGATTATGGTCCTATCCATTAGAAAATTTTTATGCTATGCGCAATGCTTTTCAATTGAGACATACACTTCTTCCCTACATTTATACTGCTGCCAGAGAAGCTTATGATACCGGTATTTCAATTTGTAGACCGATGTATTATGACCATCCAAAGACAGAAGAAGCATATAGTTACAAAAACCAATATATGTTTGGGAATGATATGTTGATAGCACCCGTAACGCAGCCGATGGAAGGGGACAGCCTGTTCGCCTCTAAGAAAATATGGCTGCCGCAAGGTGAGTGGATAGAATGGTGTTCCGGTACGAGATTAACAGGTGGAAAAACCATTGAACGAGCTTTTGCTCTGGATGAAATTCCTGTCTATATCAAATCGGGAGCTATCATTCCCATGCAGCAGCAAATGAAGAGTGGCGGAGAAGAACCGGTCAATCCCTTGATCCTGACAATTTTCCCGGGAGATTCCGGTGCTGCCAGAGTATATGACGACGAAGGAAATACCAGCAACTATAAAACAGGAGCTTATTCTTTTACAGATATTCATTTCGAAAAAAACAATAAAATGAAAGCGGTAATCGAACCTGTACAGGGAAGCTATCCTGGGATGCTGGAAACAAGGACTTACGAACTGAGATTGCCTCTTACTTTCCCGCCGGAAAATATCAAAGTAAACGGTAAAACGATCAATTATGCAAAAGATCTAAAAGCCGGTTCATGGACATATAACGGCGATGAATTGACCACATACATCTCCACACCGGAATTCAGTGTTCAGCAAAAAGTAGAAGTTGAAATTAATTTTCCTGAATATGATATTGAATTACT
>DAOUUD010000198.1 GCA_030668345.1 Candidatus Cloacimonadota bacterium
CTCCACAACTGCGTACCAGTCCACATGCCAAAGCTCTAATACCCGAACACAAAATAGCCACATACGACGATATGCGGTTGTATGTGCAGAACGTGAATAAACCCATCCAGGTGGCAAACTGCATCTGCAAGCAGGGAGAAGCACTGCTGGGAAATCCCTGTAAGCAAACTGATGACATCGAAGTGTGTTTAATCTTTGGTAGCAAAAATTATGCTGAGCGCAAGCAAGCAAGAGAGATTTCCAAAGATGAATGTCTGGCAATATTGGATAGAGCTGAAAAGGAAGGCATGGTACTGCAACCCGGGAACACCATGGAACCTTTCTGTATCTGCATTTGCTGCGGATGCTGCTGTGGCGTATTGAATGCTGCCAAAAAATTTCCCAATCCTGCCCGGCTGTTTGCCACGAATTATTTTGCAGAAGTAGATATCGATAATTGCAACGGTTGTGAAGTCTGCGTTAAACGCTGCCAGATGGAAGCGATCACTGTGAAAGAAAAGAAAGCTGTCATCGATCTCCAACGCTGTATCGGTTGCGGCTTGTGCGTTACGACTTGTCCCACCAATGCCATGAAACTGATAAAAAAGGAAATAGAATCTATCCCACCCAAAAATACAGCAGCTCTTTATATGAAAATATTGAGAGAAAAATTCGGCAAACGAAAAGAGATGATGAAAATGCTGAAATTGCTGCTGGGATGATGAATATATGAACCCGACTCAGTCCGGCAGCTGCCGGATCGAGTCGAGTTCAAATCCAAAGGTCTCTTACGAAGTAACCTCAATTTGTTGACCTTTGGAAGGTATCGTTAAATATTTCATTGACATAAATTTATTAAAAAGTCAGTTAAGATTTTGCAGTATCAAGAGGAAATTTTATGGAAATTTTCAAAATTGAATTTATGAATTTAAGGAAGATATCCAAACCCTTTGTCGAGTATACATATATTAACAGCAGCTTCGGGAGGATGAAATGACAGCTTTATTTGTGAAAAATTATATCAAACTTCTCATAATTTGTTTCCTGGTTTTCTGTCCAACAACTTCCTATTGTAAAAAAACTTATGAAGAAAAACGAGAATCCATGGTTCAATGGCAGATCAAAGATAGAGGAATTAATGATAAAGCTGTTCTTGATGCAATGAGCACTGTTCCCAGGCACTTATTCGTTTCCAAACTCTACCGCTCCGCATCATATTCAGATCGTCCCTTGCCGATTGGTTATGGGCAAACAATTTCACAACCTTATATTGTTGCTTTAATGACTGAATATCTCAAACTGGAAAAAGATGATAAAGTCCTGGAAGTGGGAACAGGTTCAGGTTACCAGGCAGCGATTTTATCTGAAATCACAGATAGCGTTTATACGATCGAGATTATTGAGAAATTGTATGAGCGAACAAATGAAATGCTAAAAACTTCCGGTTATGAAAAGATTCACACGAAATTTGCAGATGGATATTTTGGCTGGGAAGAGTTCGCTCCTTATGATGCAATTATTGTAACCTGTGCTGCTGAATTCGTTCCTCCTCCACTCATTGCTCAACTGAAAATCGGTGGTAGAATGTGCATTCCGGTTGGACCTCTTTTCAGTATCCAGAACCTGCTTCTCATCACTAAAAAATCGGAAACTAAAATAGAAACAGTAGTTATCACAAGTGTGAGATTTGTACCTTTAATAAGAGAATGAAAAACATTCATTCCGCTCCACATACAAAATTCATCCAACCTGTTATTTTCTTTACCTCTTTCACGATTCTTTGCTATGAAATAATTTTCATTAGAATATTCGCGATTACACAGTGGCAAAATTTATCTTCTCTAATAATAAGCATTGCGCTTTTAGGTTTCGGAGTGAGTGGAACAGCAATCGTATTCTTTAAAAACAAGATAGAAAAACATTTTAATAAATATATTTTTTTTACATTAGCCCTCTTCCCTATTTCAATGAGTTTGGGTTTTATTATATTTTGCAAAATTCCGTTTAATCCCTTTGAAATTGGAATCGATAATCGCCAGATTTTTTACCTTTTTTCATACTTTATTGTTATGGGAATTCCCTTTATTTTTGCAGCTTCAACCATTGGAATCTCTTTAACGAGATTCCCGATCAGCAAGACTTATTTTTCAAATTTAACAGGTTCCGGAATTGGAGCGATCTTCGTTGTTCTTATCTCATATTTTCTGCATCCATTTTCCATGTTACTTTTTATCACAATTGTCGCATTCATCATTACGATTGTTTTCTCTATAAATCTGAGTAAAAAAATCATTTTGTTTACAATAGTCTTCTCTATTATTTTCACTTCTCTTTTTTTTCTTTCATTTGATAAACTCAATCTCAAAAAGATCTCGCAATACAAAGCAATTTCTTTTGCATTAAATCTGCCGGAATCTGAAATCGTTGAAGAGAGATATTCTCCGCTAGGTCTTGTACAAGTTGTTCAGGCAAAAGGTTTAAGATCGACCGTAGGACTCAGTTTTCTTTCCAGACATCAAGTTCCGGAACAAAAAGGAATCTTTTATGATGGAGAAGGAATGAGTGCGATCACTCCTTTCGATGGAGATAAAAACTCAATTCTGTATCTGAATGATATTCCTTCGAGTCTCCCCCACTTTCTTTTAGAAAAAAAAGATAAAGCTCTCATCGTGGGAGTTGGTGGTGGGACGGGTTTATTAAAAGCTTTATTACACAATTTCAAGAAAATAATCGGTCTTGAACTGAATCCGAATGTTGTCTCTCTGATGAAGAATGAATTTGCAGGATTTTCGGGAAATATTTATTCAAAAAAGCAAATTCAAATCATAAAAAAAGAAGCTCGTGGTTTTATTAGAAATTCAAATGAAAAATACGATTTAATAGAAATTTCCATGCTGGATACTTACAACACTGCATCATCGGGAATTTATGCTTTGAACGAAACTTATCTTTATACGGTCGAGTCAATGCAAGATTTTTTTCAGCATCTGGATGATGAGGGAATGCTGGCTATTACCAGATGGGTTGTGAATCCACCACGGGATAATCTTAAACTGCTGAATATTTGCATTTCTGCTCTTGAAAATCTTGAAATTCAGGATATTGGTAAACACATTATTTTTATTAGAAGTATCCAGGCAACAACACTTGTAATTTCCAAAAATCCGATAAGCGAAAATCAAATAAGCATCTTAAAAGAGTTCTGTGAATCCCGTCTTTTTGATATCTGCTATTATGATGGAATTAAGGAAAATGAGACGAACAGATTCATCAAACTCGATAAACCAATTTACTACCAGGCAGCAAAAAAATTACTTTCCGAACAAAAACAAAATTTCATCAAAGATTACGAATTCGATATTAAAACAACTTC